>NZ_JBMDKV010000010.1:0-202639 GCF_057809895.1 Rhizobium sp. FG113
GGTTGGCGGCAGCAGATCCTCGGGACAAGCCCGAGGATGACGCCGAGTGTGAGGCGACCTGGCCGTCACACAAACCGTCAGACTGGAGACGACATTACAGCAAGGCCATATCCGCCAACGCCAACCATCGTCACCCGTCACCAACCTTCACCACCGTCATCCTCGGGCTTGTCCCGAGGATCTAACCACGTCTCCACTCGTCGCAACGGTCATGGACAAATCCACCACCGTCGAATTCCTGGCCGGCCGCAGCAGATCCTCGGGACAAGCCCGAGGATGACGCCGAGTGTGAGGCGAGCCCGCCGTCACACAGGGGCCGCCTCATTACCCCACAGATCCCTCAAGCGAGATGCTGATCAGCTTCTGCGCCTCGACGGCGAATTCCATCGGCAGTTCCTGCAGGACTTCCTTGACGAAGCCGTTGACGATCAGGGCGATCGCCTCTTCTTCGGGAATGCCGCGCTGCAGGCAGTAGAACTTCTGGTCCTCGGAGATCTTCGAGGTGGTCGCCTCGTGTTCGAACTGCGCGGTCGAGTTCTTCGCCTCGATGTAGGGCACCGTGTGGGCGCCGCACTTGTCGCCGATCAGAAGCGAATCGCACTGCGTGAAGTTGCGGGCGTTCGATGCCTTGCGGTGAGCCGAGACCTGGCCGCGATAGGTGTTCTGCGAGACGCCGGCGGCAATGCCCTTTGAGACGATGCGGCTCGACGTGTTCTTGCCGAGATGGATCATCTTGGTGCCCGAATCGATCTGCTGGTGGCCGTTCGAAACGGCGATCGAGTAGAACTCGCCTCTGGAATCATCGCCACGCAGGATGCACGACGGGTACTTCCAGGTGATCGCCGAGCCGGTTTCGACCTGCGTCCACGAGATCTTCGAGCGCGCGCCACGGCAATCGCCGCGCTTGGTCACGAAGTTGTAGATTCCGCCCTTGCCCTGCGCATCGCCGGGATACCAGTTCTGGACCGTCGAATACTTGATCTCGGCATCGTCGAGGGCGACCAGTTCGACAACGGCCGCGTGCAGCTGGTTTTCATCGCGCTGCGGCGCGGTGCAGCCTTCGAGATAGGAGACGTAGGCGCCCTCTTCAGCGATGATCAGCGTGCGCTCGAACTGGCCGGTGTTCTTCTCGTTGATACGGAAATAGGTGGAGAGTTCCATCGGGCAGCGAACGCCCTTCGGAATGAACACGAAGGAACCATCAGTGAACACGGCCGAGTTCAGCGTCGCATAATAGTTGTCGGAGGTCGGAACGACCGAGCCGAGATACTTCTTCACCAATTCCGGGTGCTCGCGGATAGCTTCGGAGATCGACATGAAGATCACGCCGGCCTTCTTCAGCTCCTCCTTGAAGGTGGTGACGACGGAAACGCTGTCGAAAACCGCATCGACGGCGATCTTCGGCCGTTCGACGCCGGCGAGAATCTCCTGTTCCTTCAGCGGAATGCCGAGCTTCTCATAGACCTTGAGAATCTCCGGATCGACCTCGTCGAGCGACTTCGGGCCCGGCGTCGACTTCGGCGCGGCGTAGTAATAGATGTCGTTGAAATCGATCTTCGGATAGTCGACACGAGCCCAGGTCGGCTCTTCCAGCGTCAGCCAGCGCTTGTAGGCGTCCATGCGCCATTCGAGCATCCATTCCGGCTCCTGCTTCTTGGCGGAGATGAAACGGATGATATCCTCGGACAGGCCCTTGGGCGCCTTGTCCATCTCGATGATCGTCTCGAAACCGTATTTGTACTGATCGACGTCAATCTCGCGGACGCGATCGACCGTTTCCTGGACGGCGGGCATATCGTTCTCCAATCTCGCCGGAGAAAAGGTCCGGCAGCTTGTCGTTCGGGCAATTTTTATTGCCCCTTATGTAAGTGGCCAAAGGGGACTTTTCAGCCCGAATGGCAAGTGGAAATTTGCGTTTTCGCAAATTTATCAGGCGGTCGTGACGCTTTATCAGGCAATCACGCCGCCTCGCCCGCCGGCTTGCGCCGCGCGGCTATCTTCGTGAATGTGGCGACGGCCCTGGCGATATCCTCGTCCGTCGTCGAAAAACCGAGCGACATCCTGAGCGCGCCGAGCTTGGGATCACGCCCCATCGCCACCAGAACATGGCTCTCACCGACCTTGCCGGACGAGCAGGCAGCGCCCGCAGACAGCGCCACACCTTCGAGATCGAAGGCGATCTGCCCGGTCTCCGCCTTCAGCCCCGGCAGGGTGAAGAAGGTGGTGTTGGAGACCCGCTGTTGATCCGCGCCGTAGATGACGACGTCGGCTGCGGCGTTGCGCATTCCGTCTTCCAGCTGCTTGCGCAGAGCGGAGATGCGGGCATTGCGCTCGTCAAACTCCCGGACAGCGATGTCCGCAGCCGCGCCAAAGCCGATCACGGCGAGCGAATTCTCGGTCCCCGAGCGGTGACCCTTCTCCTGCCCGCCGCCATGGATCAGCGCTCTCGGCATCAGCACTTCGCCGCGCGACACCAGCGCACCGGCACCCTTCGGGCCGCCGATCTTGTGCGAGGAGACGATGATGAAATCGGCGCCGAGCGCATTGATATCAAGCGCGATCCGGCCCGCCGCCTGCACAGCATCGACCACCAGCAGGCCACCATGCGCCTGCACGATCTTGGCAACCTCGGCCACCGGTTGCACCACGCCTGTCTCGTTGTTGACAAGCATGACGGCGACCATCGGCAGGCCGGTCGATTTGTCGTGGCCGGCAAGAAGCCTCTGCAGCTGATCGAGATCGACGACGCCATCGGCGGTCACCGCGATCTCGCTCGTGCGGTCCTTCCCAAAACGTCCGCCTTCGCGGATTGCCGGATGCTCGATGGCAGAATGATAGAGATGGCCGATCGCCATCGGCGTGCGGCCCATGCGGAAATCCGGCGTCAGCACCATGTTGGCGGCTTCGGTGGCGCCGCTGGTGAAGACAACATGGGCGGGATCGGCGCCGACGAGGGCCGCCACTTGGCGCCGGGCGCCTTCGATCGCGGCGCGCACCGCGCGGCCCTCGCCATGGACCGAACTCGGATTGCCGAACATATCCAGCGCCCGCAGAACCGCGTCGCGCGCTGCGGGATGCAGCGGTGCCGTCGCGTTCCAATCGAGATAGAGCCGGGCCGGCGCCATGATCTTTTCGTCCTGCGCTTGGTTCTTGCGTGGCAAGCCGGTGCATTTTCCTTGAAAAGTCAGCCGGGCTTGCCTTATGACACATCCAACACTGCGTGGATTGCCATGCAAGTTTCGAATTGTTCTAAACTGCGTTTTAGAAAAGCTGACAACGTCCGTCAAGTCTGCGCAGCGCGAACGCGAGAAATAAAAGCCGGAGTACCGATGCCCGAAGTCATTTTCAACGGCCCCGCAGGCCGCCTTGAAGGCCGCTACCAGCCCTCCAAGGAAAAGAGCGCGCCGATTGCCCTCATCCTGCACCCGCACCCACAGTTCGGCGGCACGATGAACAACCAGATCGTCTACCAGCTCTTCTACATGTTCCAGAAGCGCGGGTTCACGACGTTGCGCTTCAACTTCCGTGGTATCGGCCGCAGCCAGGGCGAATTCGACCATGGCGCCGGCGAGCTTTCGGATGCCGCGTCGGCACTCGACTGGGTGCAGAGCCTGCATCCTGATTCGAAGACCTGCTGGGTCGCCGGCTATTCCTTCGGCTCGTGGATCGGCATGCAGCTCCTGATGCGCCGTCCGGAGATCGAAGGCTTCATGTCGATCGCGCCGCAGCCGAACACCTACGACTTCTCCTTCCTCGCTCCCTGCCCGTCGTCGGGCCTGATCATCAACGGCGACGCCGACAAGGTGGCACCCGAGAAGGACGTCAACGGCCTGGTCGAGAAGCTGAAGACCCAGAAGGGCATCCTCATCACCCACCGCACGGTGCCGGGCGCCAACCACTTCTTCAACGGCCAGGTGGAAACGCTGATGGGCGAATGCGAGGACTACCTCGACCGTCGCCTCAACGGCGAACTGGTCCCGGAACCGGCTGCCAAGCGCATCCGCTGACGATGCGGATCGTTGTCGATACCAATGTGCTCGTCAGCGCATGTATCGGCAACGGCCATAGACTCAGCGTCGTTTTCGAAGAGCGAAATTCATGACGATGCTGAGTTTTCAGGTTTCCAAGGACGTCGAGAGGAAGGTCGCGGACAACGCGGCCGAGAGCGGCAGAACCGTCGAGGATCTGCTGAGCGACATGACCGCACGCATGGTGCGGGACTTCGAAGCGCGCCAGACGTTCGAAACGATGGCGCAACGCGGACGCGGTGAAGTCGACAAGGCGCTCGACTTGCTGCGCAAGTCCGACAGAAGCTAAGCGCGTCCGCTACGCCTGACGCATCTCGGCGGTCAGCTCGAAGGTCGGGCAGGACATATTGTCAATGGTCAGCGGCATGCGGCCCCGCATGCCGATTTTCGTTAAAACGCGCTGCGATGCCAGATTGTCCGGATGCGTGAAGGCGATGAATCGGTCAGCGAATCTCTTGTCGAAAAACCAATCCGCCAACCCCTTCCCCAATTCCGTCGCGTAACCCTTGCCCCACTCCTCGTGGCGGAGCGAATAGCCGAGTTCGAATTCGCCGCGATCTCCGCCATAACGGGAAAAGCCGGCGCGGCCGATGAAGCGGCCGTCTTCGAGGCTGGTGACCTTGTACTTGGTCACGCCATCTCGGGCCTGCTCCGCAAAGAAGCTCATGAAGCGCTCCTGCACCTTGGCTGAACTCCAAGGAGCGGCACCCGAGAGATAGCGGGTGGTCTCGATCGTCGAATGCAACAATTGCAGCAGATGGACGTCATATTGCCCCCACATGGACAAGACGAGTCGTGGCGTCTTCAGGATAACAAGATCGGTCATGGCTTCCTCGCAATCACGCCGCCCGTCACAGCCGCCGAAACGCCTGTCGTGCCGGGAAACGTCAGCGGCAAACCGTTGACCGAGCGCACCGCCAGATAGGCCCAGGCCTCCGCCTCCATGGCGCCGCCATCGAAGCCGGCGGCTTCCGCGGAGACGACCCGGGCACCCTTTGCCTCAGCCAAGTCGGCGAACTCGCCCATGATCACGGGATTGAGCCGCCCGCCGCCGCAGACGACGTATGTCTTGGGCGGTTGCGGCAGGTGATCGGCGAGCTTGACGATCGAGGCGGCCGTGACATGCGCCAGCGTCCTTGCGCCGTCCTCCAGGGACACCTCGCCCTTTTCCGGCGGCAGGAAATCGCCCCGGTCGAGCGAGCGCCTGATATTGCCGGAGAAGAACGGGCTCGACAGATAGCGGTGCGCCAGATCGGGCACCACCGCCCCACGGCTGGCCGTCTCGCCGTTGCGGTCGTAGGCCCGGCCGGTATGCGCCTCGACCCATTGGTCGATCAGCATATTGCCCGGCCCGCTGTCGAAAGCCGAAAGCACGCCGTCGGCGCCGACATAGGTGAGGTTCGAAATGCCGCCGATATTGACGAACACTACAGGCGCCGCAAAACCATCCGGCAGGTTGGCCGAAAGGGCCGCGTGGTAGACAGGGATCAGCGGCGCGCCCTGCCCGCCGTGCACCATGTCGTTGGCGCGCATGTCGTAGACGACGTCGATGCCGGTATCGGACGCCAAGAGCGGCCCGTCGCCGATCTGCACGGTGACGCCGGCATCCGGCCGATGCAGCACGGTCTGGCCGTGAAAGCCGATGAGGTCGACATCCTCAGGCTTGAGGTTATGCCGCGCCAGGAAGGACTTGACCACGGCGGCATGGCAAAGCGTCAGCACCCGCTCGGCGTCAGCAAGGTCGCCCGGCCGGTCGCCGCGCTCGACCGCGGCCTTGGCCGTCTGCAGCGCTTGCTTCCAGCGGCCGCGCAGATCGTCGTCATAGGGCACATAGAGGCTCGGGCCGCGACGGATGATGTTTTCGCCGTCGGTCTTAAGCAGCGCCGCGTCGATCCCGTCCATCGAGGTGCCGCTCATCAGGCCGATCGCTGTCAGGATTTTCCCCATTGTCCCTCGATAATCTACAAATAAAGGAGCCAATCAACCAAATGGTGACTGTGCGAGAAAACAGTGCTAAACGCGCCGCGTTGCTTCAACAATAGCCAATCCGAAAATCCTGATCCGAAAGCAAAAGGTCATGACCGAGTTCAAATCCGATTTCCTCCGCACGCTGAAAGAGCGTGGCTTCATTCATCAGATCTCCGATGAATCCGGCCTCGACGCCCTGCTCGCCAAGGAAACCGTGACCGCCTATATCGGCTATGACCCGACGGCATCGAGCCTGCATGTCGGCCACCTCACCCAGATCATGATGCTGCACTGGTTCCAGCAGACGGGCCATCGCCCGATCTCGCTGATGGGCGGCGGCACCGGCATGGTCGGCGACCCCTCCTTCAAGGATGAGGCCCGCAAGCTGATGACGGTCGACACGATCGAGGAGAACATCGCCTCGATCAAGAGCTGCTTTGCCAACTACCTCGACTACGACAAGGCAGGCAATCCGGCGCTGATGATCAACAACGCCGAGTGGCTGCGCTCGCTGAACTACCTCGAATTCCTGCGCGATGTCGGCCGCCATTTCTCGGTCAACCGCATGCTCTCCTTCGACAGCGTCAAGACGCGCCTCGATCGCGAGCACTCGCTGTCCTTCCTCGAATTCAACTACATGATCCTGCAGGCTTACGACTTCGTCGAGCTCGCCAAGCGCTACGATTGCCGGCTGCAGATGGGCGGCTCCGACCAGTGGGGCAACATCATCAACGGCATCGACCTTGGTCACCGCATGGGAACGGAGCAGCTCTACGCGCTGACCTCGCCGCTTCTGACCACATCATCGGGCGCAAAGATGGGCAAGTCCGCTTCGGGCGCGGTATGGCTCAACGCCGACCTGCTGCCGGTCTATGACTTCTGGCAATACTGGCGCAATACCGAAGACGCCGACGTGCCGCGCTTCCTGAAGCTGTTCACGACGCTGCCGATGGACGAGATCGCGCGTCTCTCCGCGCTTGCCGGCTCGGAGCTCAACGAAGTCAAGAAGATCCTGGCGACCGAGGTCACCACGATCCTGCACGGCCGCGCCGCTGCCGAACAGGCAGCCGAAACCGCCCGCAAGACCTTCGAGGAAGGCGCGCTTGCCGACAACCTCCCCTCGATCGACGTGCCCGCGGCCGAACTCGACGCCGGCATCGGCCTGCTGGCCCTCATCGTCCGCGCCGGCCTCGCAGCGTCGAACGGCGAAGCCCGCCGCCACGTCCAGGGCGGCGCCGTGCGCATCAACGACCAGGCTGTCAGCGACGAGCGCAAGCTCATCGGCGGCGGTGAGTTGACCGCCGACGGCGTGATCAAGCTGTCGCTCGGCAAGAAGAAACACATCCTGATCCGCCCGGCTGCCTGAGAGCGGTAGGTTCAGAAGTTTGCAGAGGCCGGCGTGGAAACGTCGGCCTTTTTGCTGTGCAGGGTGGCGGCTAGGTCCATCGACGTCGCGTTCCTGGCGACGTGCTTAGATCCTCGGGACGAGCCCGAGGATGACGTCGAGGAGGAGGAAATGCTTGCATCCTCAAAGCGTTAGCGACGGCATCGATCCATCGCCGCGTCATCCTCGGGCTTGTGCCGAGGATCTAAGCACGGTTCCACTTGCTCGACGTGAGTGGACACTTGGCGCGAGTTTCCAACGGTTGGATTATACCCGAAACACGGCTGGACCCGCACCGCCGGCGACATCACCGTCGCACTCAAGGCCACGTGCTTAGATCCTCGGCACAAGGCCGAGGATGACGTCGAGAATGGAGAAATGCCGCTAGTTCAAAAGGTTATAGACCGTTGCCAGACATCCTTGTCACAACCAACTCCCGCACGCCTCGGCCCCGCCTCACTGAAACTCGAAGATATTCCGGAATACCCCGGGCGCGATGATCGAGAGCGGGTTGATCGTGAGGTTCGGCGCATCGAGCTTGCCGGTCAGCTTGAAGGTGATGCCGATCAGGCCGCGGTCGGTGCCGTTGCCTAGGATGATGCCGATGATCGGGAGTTCGGCGAAGAGGCGGTTCAGGCCGTAGGCGGGCATGAAGGTGCCGTTCATGTCCATGTTGCCGCGAACGTCGCGCAGCGTGCCCTGGAACACCGCGCCGACCTGGTCGCCGCGCACCACGCCATTCTCGATGCTGACGACACCATTTCTTGAAAAGATACGGGCGAAGCCGCGCTGGAAGCGCTGCGCCGAGGTGTCGATGTCGCGCTTGACGGCCGCGTTCAGGCTGCGTTGCTCCTGACCAACGGGCGTCGAGACGATCGAGTGGAGGCGCTGCTCGTTGACGATCGAGAACCGGCGCACATCGATCGACCCATCCCAATCGTCGCCGGCGCCGAGCCGGATCGAAAGGTTGAGCAGGCCGCCGCGCATATGCTGGTAGAGGTCGGCGAAGCGCGAAACCGCGCCGGCATCGCCGCTGGTGATGTTGATGACACCGTTGCCTTGCGTCTGCGCCACAACGGCTTCGCCGCTGCCGGTGACGCCGGAGAGGTTGAGAGACTGGATACGGCTGCCCTGCGCGGCATAGGTCAGCTGGACATTCTGCAATTTTTCGTCGTTGAAGCCGACGACGCTGTCGAGCTTGGCCTTGAGCGAAATGCTGCCGTCGTTCTTCGACCCGCCGTCACCCTTGTCGCCGCTGCCCGATTTGATCCGCGCCAGAACCGGCCGCACATCGGCGCTGCTGCCGGAGACCGAGACGTCCATGCCGCCCTTGGCGCGGCGAAGCGAGATCGCGAAATTGTCGAGCGACGACAGTTTCACGCTGTCGAAATCGGCCTTCTGCAGATTGCCCTTGCTGAGCGACAGCGCGCCGGTCGCGCCAAATCCGTCGCCCTTCAGCACGAAGTTCTTGATCTGCAGATTGTCGTCGGGACCGGAAATCTCGAAATCGGCGGTGGCGCCGATGCCGCTCCCCTTGGACCAGCCGATCCAGGGCAGATCGAGCCGCGCCTTGCCGAGATCGAGCGACACAGATTGGCGATCCTTGTCGATGCGGTCGAGCTCGACGCTGATCGGGCCATCGATGATATCGGAGAGCCCCGGCAGGATCTTCTCGCGCTGATCATTGCTCAGCGTCGCCGTCACGCTTTGCTGCGGCTGGATGTCGGAGGCCTTGTCGGTCGGCTCGACCAGCTTCACCGTCGCCGGCACGCCGTCGATATCGCCCTTGCCGTCGAGAACCACCTGCTTCGGATCGGCGGTCAGCACGCCGTCGAGATTGGTGATCTTGCGCCCCGATATCGCCTTGGCGACGTCGAGGTCCTGCAATTGCAGCGTCGCCTTCCACTCGACCGGCGGCGGGTTTTGAGAAGCGATGAGGCCGATCCGCGCCTGCACCGAGGCCTTCACATTGCCCTTCAGGTCCTCGGGCACGAAGCCGGCCCGCTGCAGCACCTGGATCGGTTTGAAGGTCAGCAATTCGCCGATCGCGTCGGCAGCCCCCGAGATCGGCAGGTTGAGCTCGGCCATCAGCGGCTTTTCATAGGTCGACGGCAGGATGAAGGTGCCCTCGCCGACATCGACGGTGCGCCCTGACGGGAAAAACGACTTGCCGCTCTTGATCGAGATCGTCGCTTTCGGACCAGCCAGCTCGAAATGCGCGCTGGTGTCGCGGATCGGCGGAATGTCGCCGGTGACGTTCATACGGGTGCCGGCAATGTCGAAGGCGATCTTGATCTGGTTCTCGTCCAGCTTCAGCCCCTTGCCGATGGCCTCTTCCAGCCGGTCGAAGGGAATGAAAACATCGATCGAGGCATTGGTGACCACGCCACCATAGAGATTGCGCTCGACCCACTCGCGCCCCTTCGACGCCATCCAGAACGGCCAGAGCTGCTTCACGGCCGTGGTCTGCAGCTGCTGCGACTGGCCGGAGAAGCTGATCTCGGGCGACTTGCCGCCGAAGCGGACATGCAGCGAGCCGTAGAGCGATCCGGCCGGGCTCGACACCGCCATGTTGGGGAATTGCAGCTCGCGCGTGCCGACGAAATAGCGGCCCGTCGCCTGGATATCGAAGGGGAGCGGCTGCTCGCCCGAGGTGACGGGTGCTGCGTTGCCGCCGCTGACGAGCAGATCGACGCCAAAACCCTTTTCGGCGGCCGGGTCGATCTTGTCGAGGTCGATCAGCGCGCCGTTCAAAGGTACGATCGTCGGCCCGAACTGCAGCTGCGAGCGCGCGATCTCCAGCGATTGCTTGGTGAAATCATAGGCGAGATTGATGCGTCCGCCGGTCAGCGGCTGCGCATCGCCATCCATGTAGAAATTGCCGGGCTGCAGATTGACCGTGGCGGCGAGCGAAGGCTTGGACGTCTCTCCGCCGCGCTCCGCCGAAATGATCGTGTCGGCAAGACTGTCGACGCCCTGGCGGATTTCGCCGATCGCATTGCGCTTGAGGGTGAACGGCGCAAGGTCGGCGCCAGCAAGTTCGCCCGTCAGCCGCGACGTGCGGCCATCGGTCTTCTCGGTGCCGATATGCAGCGTCGTGACGCGGCCGTTGATCGCGACCTCGCCATCGAGCTGCAGCGCGCTCTGCGCGTTTCTGGAGAACACCAGGCTGTTGACGACGATGGAGAGCGGCCCGTTGTCGGTATCCGCGAGCTTTATGTCGAGCCCCTCGAGCTTGATCGACTTCGTGCCGCCGCGATCGACAAAGCCATCAAGAATATCCAGCTGCTGGAATGCAGTTTCCATCGCCGCCGGGATCTGGTCGATCCTGAGATTATCCAGCTTGACCGGATCGCCCGAGGGCAGGAGCGCGGTGTCGAGCGCTATATCCTGCGCCTCCACCTGCGCGATCGCGATGCGTCCCCGGAAGAGCTGCAGCGGATCGAGCGCCATGCGCATGGCACCCGTCGTCGACATGTGCTGGCCGCTCTTCTCGTCGATCAGGTTGACGTCGCGCGCCTCGAGCGCCAGCCGCATGTTGGAGGTGAAGCGGATGACCGTGGAGCCGACTTCAGCCCGGTAGCGTGGCCCGATCGCGGAATTCAGCGCCGATTGCGCCTGCCGCGACAAGGGCTCGTCGAAGATGCCGCTTTCGACGGTGAAGATGATGGCGGCGATGATGAAGATCAGCACGCCGATGCAGCCGCCGGCAAGCCCCGCGGTCCGGCGCATGCGCGAGCGCATGGGCGGGCAATGCACGATCAGCGGATCTTCCGTCCGCGCCGAGGGGAGATCGTGCAGCGCGACGATATCTTTCTTGCGGAATCTAACCTTCTCGCCGCGGATCGCCGACATGCGCCTCGCCTGTCTCCCTGTTCTGTGATTGGACCAGACTGGCTGGACGGTGATTTGTCCAATATATATCTGGCAAATCACCTCTTATCCACAAACCCGGCAAAAGAAAGGTT
Source organism: Rhizobium sp. FG113 (assembly GCF_057809895.1). NCBI lineage: Bacteria > Pseudomonadati > Pseudomonadota > Alphaproteobacteria > Hyphomicrobiales > Rhizobiaceae > Rhizobium > Rhizobium sp. FG113. The sequence goes on from NZ_JBMDKV010000010.1 coordinate 11,349, forward strand.
TCCCCATGGCGGAACTCAGCATCGGCTCCAGCGCGCCCGACTTCGATCTCCCGCGCGATGGCGGCGGACGCGTAAAGCTGACGGATTTCCGCGGCAAGGCATTGGTTCTTTTCTTTTATCCGAAAGACGACACCTCGGGCTGCACGACCGAATCGATTGCCTTCACAGCTCTTGCCGACGAATTCGAAAAGGCAGGCGCCGCCGTCATCGGCATGTCGCCGGATTCGGCGGCATGCCATGATCGCTTCATCAAGAAGCACAAGCTCGGCGTGACGCTTGCGGCCGATGAAGAAAAGACCACGCTGGAAGCCTATGGCGTGTGGAAACAGAAGAGCATGTACGGCCGCAGCTATATGGGCGTTGAGCGCACGACATTCCTGATCCGCCCGGATGGCACGATCGCCACGATCTGGCAGAAGGTAAAGGTCGCGGGCCACGCCGAAACCGTGCTGACGGCGGTCCAGAATCTCGCCTCCTGAGTGTGGCGAGAGTAAACTCCAAAAATTCGCCCATGCGTTGAATAAGGCCGAATCTAAGGCTTTATTAACCTTAACAGTGTGTAATCGACCCAATTGAGGCAGGTCCGTCAGTTGGGAGATTCTCCGTGGCGCACACACAGCAGAACGGCGTATTCGGCAAGCAAAAACAGGAACATATCCTGATCCTTGCCAGCGGCGATCGGGTTCGTCACCTGACCGTCAAGCCGTGGATGGCGGCAATCGCGTTCTGCTTCGTCGGCGTTTTCGCCATCGGCTACCTGCTCGCCACCTCCTATTTGGTGCTGCGCGACGACCTGATCGGCGCAACCATGGCGCGCCAGGCGCGCATGCAGCATGACTACGAGGATCGCATCGCGGCACTGCGCGCCCAGGTCGATCGCGTCACCTCCCGCCAGCTGCTCGACCAGCAGGTCGTGGAAGACAAGGTCGACAAGCTGATGGAGCAGCAGCAGGCGCTGACCTCGCGCCGCGGCAAGCTCGGCCAGCTGCTCGACCGCGCCGAAAGTTCCGGCCTCGACGCCAAGACCGAAACGCCCGCCTCCGCCTATGCGCCCGAGACCAAAGGCAAGCGCGCCGAACTGCCCGCCGCCATGCAAGCGATCGAGCGGCAACTCGCCGGTGACGCAGCGCCGGCTGACGTGACGCCAGACAATTCGACGCTCTCTTATGTGCCGGCCCGCGAAACCATGGGCGACCGCGCCGACCGCGTTTTCTCGAAGGTGACGCTGTCGCTCAAAGGGATCGAGCAGCGCCAGCGCGATCGCGTCAGCCAGCTGACGACGGATGCGACCGATGCCTCTGCGGCGATCTCCAACGTGCTGACCCGCTTCCAGATCCGCGTCCCCTCGGAGACGGCGAGCGCAAAGGCCACAGACGACAGCGCCATCGGCGGTCCCTATGTCGAGCCAGAGAGCGGCGACGACTTCGACAATTCGCTGGCACAGCTCGACACCGCCCTCACCCGGCTTGAAACCGTGCGCAACACCGCCTCGTCGCTTCCCTTTCAGAACCCGGCCATCGGCAAGGAAATCACCAGCCCTTTCGGCAACCGTCGCGATCCCTTCATCGGCCGGCTGGCGCTGCATTCCGGCGTCGATTTCCGCTTTGCACCCGGCGAAAAGGTCCGCCCGACCGCGCCCGGCAAGGTGGTCACGGCCGGCTGGACCGGCGGTTATGGCAACATGGTCGAGATCGACCACGGCAACGGCATCTCCACCCGCTACGGCCACATGTCCGAAATTCTGGTCAAGGTCGGCGACACCGTCGGCCGTGAGGATACGATCGGTTTAGCCGGAAGCACGGGCCGCTCCACGGGCACGCATCTGCATTACGAAGTGCGCCAGAATGGTCGCGCCGTCGACCCGATCTACTTCATCAGCGCCGGCACGAAACTCGCCAGCTATATAAACTGAACGATCCCGCTAACCGTGGTTTTACCTCAACAACCCTGAGACCGCGCCGGTTCCTTGACTTCTCAACCGTTTCAGCCTATGTGGCGCTGCATTGCGGCATGCAATCCCGCCGACTCAAGCCTGAGCCTGGCCGAACCGGAACGGAAACAGTTTTCCCTTTGACGACATTTGCTGATCTTGGCTTGAGCCAAAAAGTGCTTTCCGCTGTCACCGACGCGGGCTACACGGTGCCAACACCTATTCAGGCTGGCGCGATTCCGTTTGCGCTTCAGCGCCGCGACATTTGCGGCATCGCACAGACGGGCACCGGCAAGACCGCTTCCTTCGTTCTGCCGATGCTGTCGCTGCTCGAAAAGGGCCGCGCCCGCGCTCGCATGCCGCGCACGCTGATCCTCGAGCCGACCCGCGAACTCGCCGCTCAGGTGGCTGAGAACTTCGAGAAGTACGGCAAGAACCACCGCCTCAACGTCGCGCTTCTGATCGGCGGCGTTTCGTTCGAAGAGCAGGATCGCAAGCTCGAGCGTGGCGCCGATGTTCTCATCTGCACCCCCGGCCGCCTGCTTGACCATTTCGAGCGCGGCAAGCTCTTGATGAGCGGCGTCGAGATCTTCGTCATCGACGAAGCCGACCGCATGCTCGACATGGGCTTCATTCCCGATATCGAACGCATCGCCAAGATGATCCCGTTCACGCGCCAGACGCTGTTCTTCTCGGCCACCATGCCGCCGGAAATCCAGAAGCTGGCAGACCGCTTCCTTCAGAACCCGGAACGTGTCGAAGTCGCCAAGCCCGCTTCCGCATCCAAGACCATCACGCAGCGCTTCGTCGCGGCGCACGGCAAGGATTACGAAAAGCGTTCGACGCTGCGCGATCTCATCCGCGCCCAGGAAGAGCTGAAGAACGCCATCATCTTCTGCAACCGCAAGAAGGACGTCGCCGATCTGTTCCGCTCGCTGGAACGCCACGGCTTCTCTGTCGGCGCGCTGCATGGCGACATGGACCAGCGTTCGCGCACGACCATGCTGCAGAATTTCCGCGACGGCCATCTCCAGCTCCTGGTGGCTTCCGACGTCGCGGCCCGTGGTCTCGACATCCCCGATGTCAGCCACGTCTTCAATTTCGATGTGCCCATCCACGCGGATGACTACGTGCATCGCATCGGCCGTACCGGCCGCGCAGGCCGTGCAGGCTCTGCTTTTACCATCGTCACCAGCCGCGACCAGAAGTTCACCGACGCGATCGAAAAGCTGATCGGTGAGAAGATCGAATGGCACAATGGCGATCTCTCGTCGTTGCCGCCGGCCGAGCCGAGCCGTGACGACGATCGCTCGCGCCGCAAGGGCGGCCGTGAGCGGGATAAGGACCGTGGCCGCGGCAGAAATCGTTCGGGTCATAAATCTGATATCGCCGCCGAGGATAATGGCGTCGAGACGATCGAAACAGCAGCCGCACCGGTACAAGCCGCACCAGCAAGGGTCGAAAGCGTGAAGCAAGAGCGCAAAGCAGAAAACAACAGGCAGAACAACAATGCTCGCGACCGTCGCCCTTATCCGGCTAACGATGACAGTCGTGACCGTCGCCGCTACCGCGACCATGATGACGGCCCGACGCCAGTTGGCTTCGGCGACGACATCCCCGCCTTCATGCTGATCACGGCAAACGCCAAGATCTGATAGCATGGGCAGCCCCGGCATTGATTTTCCGGGTCTCGGCGTAGGATTGGTAATCCTGCGCCACAGAAAGATCCTCCTCTACAAGCGCGTCAAGGCGCCCGAAGCCGGCCACTGGAGCATCGTGGGCGGCAAGGTGGATCATATGGAGCCGGCCGAACAGGCGGCGAAACGCGAGGCCGAGGAAGAAAGCGGCCTCGAAATCGGTCGGGTCAGGCTTCTCGGCCAGACCGAGGTGATCAGCGACGCCGACCGCCAGCACTGGATCTCGCTGCTATACATCGCCGAAGACTACGCCGGCGAGCCTGCTCTAACCGAGCCCGACAAGCTGTCGGACTTCGGCTGGTTCGCACGCAACGATCTGCCGCGGCCGCTCTCGGCATTCGCCGAGGCCGCCATCGGCCATCTCGGCGCCGAACAGTTCTAGAATTGAATTTGGAAAGCGCGGCCGGTCACTCCGCCCGCATCGCCGCCTCGTAAGCCAGCCGCACCCAGCCCGCCATCAGATCGGGATCGTCATAGGCGTCTTCAGGGATCGACCAGTACGGCATCTTCACCGGCTTGCCGGTCTTTCCCTCATAGGTCCACTGGCTGGCGCCGGCTTCGGCAAAGGCGGGCGAACTGACGTCATCGGCCTTCAAAAGCATGTCGCCGCGAAACTCGAGCGCGATGATCCGGCCGAGGTGATAGATCCCCTTGCCGCCGAACATGCGCTTGATGGTGACGGGGCCAAGCCCCTGAAACATCTCTTCGATTTCGGCCGCGTCCATGAGAAAACTCGCTCTACAGGCTGTAATAATCGCGGTTCATGTAAAACAGCGCCGGCTTCGCCTCGTCGAACCGCACCGCCATGACTTCGCCGAAGATGATGTGATGCGTCGTCATCTCCTTGATCTCCGTCACGCGGCAATCGAAGGAGGCGAGCGCGTCCATGAGCACAGGCGCGCCGGTGGCCATCTTGTCGAAACGGCCCGTCGAGAAACGATCACCGTCTTCCATTTTCGTGCGCCCGGAAAACGCGTCCGCCAGCGCCTGATGATGCGCGCCCAGCGTATTCAGCGCGAAGATCCCGCTGCGGAAGAAAATCTCGTTCTTCGGATTGCTGTTGTTGAGGCACACCAGCACCGTCGCCGGGCTGTCCGAGACGGAGCAGGCCGCCGTGATCGTCACCCCGCGCCGCTGATCGCCGACCGCGGTCGTCACCAACTGAACGTGCCCGCCAAAGCGGCTCATCGCGTCCCTGTAAATGCCGGGATCGATCGGTTGCTTGCTCAACAAAATTTCACTCCACGAACACACGCATTTCGCGCGCATTATGACGGTCATAGGTTATCTTTTCTACAAACCGATGCCGAAAAGCGACCAATCCGCGCGTTTTTCTTTGACGATCCATTCCGGACGGATAAAAGAGCAGGAATAAACGGTTGGGGCGTGCATCTTTCATGACTATCTCGCGTTGCTTAGGTCTTCTGCCGCTGCTGCTTGTCGCAGCTGGGGAATGCCATGCAGCCGGCGTGACGATTGGCGTCGTCGCTCCGCAGACGGGTAGTTTGGCGCCGCTGGGCGCTGAGATCGTTGCCGGCGCAGAGGCGAAGATCCGCCAGGATGGCGACACCATCGTCACCGTCAACGAGCCCTGCGAGGACAATAGCGGCGGCGCCGTCGCCGATGCGCTGATCGCAGCCAAGGTCCAGGTCGCTATCGGCTTCCTCTGCAGCCAGACGCTCGACGGCGCGCTCCCCAAGCTGAAGGACGCCAACATCCCGGCTATCACCGTGTCGGTCCGCTCCCGCATTCTCATGGAAGATGCGCTGAAAAACGGCTGGCCGCTGTTTCGCCTTGCGCCCGCCGATGGCGCCGAGGCCGCCAAGATCATCGAGGTCATCCTGCGCGACTGGGCATCGAGCCCCATCGCCCTTGTCGAAGACGGCACGATCCACGGCCGAGAACTCACCGAAGCGGTGCGCAACGCGCTGGAGCAGAACGGCCTGAAGCCGGTCTTCACCGATACATACCGCCCCGGCCAGGAGCAGCAGATCGCACTCGTTCGCCGGCTCAAGAGAGCGGGCGCCACTAAGGTCTTCATCGGCGGCGACCGCAGCGACGTCTCCATCATTGCCCGCGACGCCAAGGCCGAAAAGATCGCGCTCGACCTGATGGGCGGCGACGGAATGCGCGCGGCCGACCAGCCGCTGCCGCTCGCCGACGGCGTGCTGGCGGTAACACTGCCCGATTATACCGCCCGCGCCGATGCATCGCCCGCTGGTGTGGCGCTCCGCGCCGCCGGCATAGAACCCGAGGGCTACGTCCTGCCGGCCTATGCCGCGGTCGAGATCGCGATCAAGGCGGTGCAGGCGGCGGCAGCGGACGAGCGGCCGGTCGCCCAGCATCTCGGCGGCATGCCCTTCGACACCGTGCTCGGCCAGATCACCTTCGACGCCGGCCACGAGCTGTCGCAAAACCCTTACCAGCTGATGCAATGGCGCTCCGGGGCATTTGTCCCCTTCAGCGCGCCGGCGCAATAACGCCTGCTTGATCCCAGGCGACTTCAACGGAGAGAGACAATGACCCAGCCCATCCGCATCGCGCCATCCGTTCTGGCCGCCGACTTCGCCAAGCTCGGCCAGGAGGTGCGCGACGTGACCGCGGCCGGCGCCGACTGGATCCACCTCGACGTCATGGACGGTCACTTCGTTCCCAACATCTCCTTCGGCCCCGATGTCATCAAGTCGCTGCGCTCCTACACCGACGCCACCTTCGATTGCCACCTGATGATCGCGCCCGTCGACGATTATCTCGAAGCCTTCGCCAAGGCCGGCTGCGACCGGATCACCATCCATGCCGAGGCCGGCCCGCATCTGCACCGCTCGCTGCAGACCGTGCGCAATCTCGGCAAGAAGGTCGGCGTCACCCTCAATCCGGCAACGCCGCTCTCCGTTTTCGAAAACGTGCTGGATGATATCGACCTGATCCTCATCATGTCGGTCAATCCCGGTTTCGGCGGCCAGAAGTTCATTCCCGCCATGGCCGACAAGATCGCCGCCGCCAAGTCACTGATCGGTGACCGGCCGATCGATCTCGAGGTCGACGGCGGCGTGACGATCGAAACAGCACCCGTGATCGGCAAGGCGGGCGCCAACGTGCTCGTCGCCGGCTCCGCCATCTTCAAGGGCGGCTCGGTCGAGGCCTACAAGCAGGCCATTTCGGCGCTCCGTACGGCGGCTGAAGGGCAATCCAAATAAGATCGGGCAAAGTAATATCGGGAGCGGCGTGTCGCTGATGGGAGACCGGCTACGGGCTGCGTCCCCGCCCTACTCCGCCGTGCTCATCGGCGCGCCGCTCTGGGCTCTCCAGATGCTGGCCTCGGCGATGAGCACGCTCTATCTGCGCAACGGCCTGGAGACCAGTCACCTCGGCGATCTCGCGATCCTCTATTTCGCCGGCGGCCTGCTTGCCTGGCCCTTTGCGCTGATGCTCGGCCGCTTCTTCGCGCACAAGCGCCGGATCGAAACGCGCTTCGCCGCCTTCTTCGTGGCGCTTGCGGCCTGCACCATCCTGATGACGGCGTTTCTCTTCGCGATGGACTACCGGGTTTTCTACTCGCGCTGGCATGCGCCGGGAGGATCGATGATCTGGTTTTTCCAGCTCATCTTCACCGGCGCGAGCTCCGTCTATCAGTTCATGGTCCTCGGTTTGCGGCTCTTCGTGCCCCTCGGACTCGTCTGCCTGCTGGCAACGAGTTTCGCGCTTGCGAAACGCATGCGTTGAGATTGCCGCGCGTCTTTGCTACACGGGCGCCAACATTCCCCTTTAGAACGCCAACATTCCTTACGAACGAAAGCAGGAAGCCATGATCCCGCGCTACTCCCGACCTGAAATGGTCGCCATTTGGTCGCCCGAAACCAAGTTCCGTATCTGGTTCGAGATCGAGGCCCATGCCTGCACCGCGCTCGCCAATCTCGGCGTCATCCCGCAGGAATCCGCGCGCACCATCTGGGAAAAGGGTTCGGTCGCCGAATTCAACGTCGCCCGCATCGACGAGATCGAAGCCGTCACCAAGCACGACGTCATCGCCTTCCTGACGCACCTCGCGGAATTCATCGGCCCCGACAGCCGCTTCGTCCACCAGGGCATGACCTCTTCCGACGTGCTGGACACGACCTTCAACATCCAGCTGGTGCGCGCGGCCGACCTTCTGCTTGCCGATATGGACCGCGTTCTCGCAGCACTGAAGACCCGCGCCTTCGAGCACAAGGATACGGTCCGCATCGGCCGCAGCCACGGCATTCACGCCGAGCCGACGACGATGGGCCTGACCTTCGCGCGCTTCTACGCTGAAATGAAGCGCAACCGCGATCGCCTGATCGCCGCCCGCGCGGAAGTCGCGACCGGTGCGATCTCGGGCGCCGTCGGCACCTTCGCCAATATCGACCCGAGCGTCGAGGAATATGTCTGCGAACAGCTGGGCCTCGCTGCCGAGCCGATCTCCACCCAGGTCATCCCGCGCGACCGCCACGCGATGTTCTTCGCCACGCTCGGCGTCATCGCCTCGTCGATCGAAAACGTCGCCATCGAAATTCGCCACATGCAGCGCACCGAAGTGCTCGAAGCCGAAGAGTTCTTCTCTCCCGGCCAGAAGGGCTCGTCGGCCATGCCGCACAAGCGCAACCCGGTGCTCACTGAAAACCTGACGGGTCTAGCCCGCCTCGTGCGCATGTCCGTTGTTCCGGCCATGGAAAATGTGGCGCTCTGGCATGAGCGCGACATCAGCCATTCGAGCGTCGAGCGCGCCATCGGCCCCGACACCACGATCACGCTGGATTTCGCGCTGAACCGCCTGGCCGGCGTCATCGAGAAGCTGGTGATCTATCCTGAAAACATGCTGCGCAACATGAATCAGTTCAAGGGACTGGTCATGAGCCAGCGCGTCCTTCTGGCGCTCACCCAGGCCGGCGTTTCGCGCGAGGACAGCTACCGTCTGGTCCAGCGCAACGCCATGAAGGTCTGGGAAAAAGGCGCCGACTTCCTCGAGGAACTGCTTGCCGACGCCGAAGTGCGCGCCGCACTGTCGGAAGAGGAAATCCGCGAGAAGTTCGACCTCGGCTACCACACCAAGCACGTCGACACGATCTTCAATCGGGTCTTCGCCAACAGCTGATCGACCTGATCAACTCTTCTGCGGCGCCTTTCGGGGCGCCGTTTTTCGTTTGTCCTTCTGCGAACGCGCGGCATCGATCTTCTTGCGCACGGCGGTTGCCGTCTTCGTGGATTTCGGCGCGGCATCGGCCGCCGCCTGCTTCTGCGCCTGCCCGCCCTTCGCAGCCTTTGCCACCAGCCGGTCGAGATGCTTCAGGTCGTCCTCGTCGAGGTTTTCGATGCCGATGAACCGGTTCTCCGCATGGCTGGTCAGGATCAGTTCGTCGAGCTTCGCCTGGATGGCGCGCGTATCGCGCGTCTGCGCGTTCTGCAGCACGAACACCATGAGGAATGTGATGATCGTGGTGCCGGTGTTGATCACCAGCTGCCACGTCTCGGAATAGTCAAAGAACGGCCCCGTAACGGCCCAGAGGATCACCAGGATCAATGCGAGGACGAAGGTCACGGGCTTGCCTGCCCATTCCGACGTCTTCGCCGAAAAGCGCATGAAGATATGCTGCGTGTCTGCCATGTTTGCCTCCCTCAAAGCTTGCACCAGTCAAACTCCGCGGGAGGCATTGGGTTCCTGAGTGAACCAGATGGCGATCAAACGATCGGCGGCGCCACCAGCTTGCGATAGAGATGCCAGGTCGAATGGCCGAGGATCGGCATCACCAGCGCCAGCCCGACGAAGAGCGGGATGGTGGCGACGGCAAGCGACACCGCGACGATCAGGCCCCAGCACAGGACCGGAACCGGATTGGCGAACGTCGCCCGCAATGACGTCTCCATGGCCGCCACGAGGCCGATGTCGCGGTCGAGCAGGATCGGGAAGGTGACGACGGTCGTCGCCAGCACGATCAGCGCAAAGCCGAACCCGATCAGGTTCCCCCAGATGATCAGCTGCATGCCTTCTGTTGTGCCGAAGATCTCGGAGAAGAAGGCTGACATCGATCGCGGAAACACGTCGCTCAGCACATTGAGATAGAGCGTCTGCGCGGCCACCAACCAGACGACGAAGAAGGCAAACAGCATCAGCCCGCCGGTGACGATCGACGGAAAGGCCGGCGACCGCGTCACTTCCATTGCGTGCCGCCAGGAACTGTCCATGCCAGCCTCCCGCCGCCTGCTGATCTCATAGAGGCCGATGGCAGCCAAAGGCCCGATCAGCGCAAAACCTGCGATCAGTGGAAAGATCATCGGCAACAGGTTGGCGCTCGACGTGGCAACCGCGAGAAAAATGCCCGCGATCGGATACATCAGGCAGAGAAACACGTAATGCGATGGTTTTTCCCTGAAATCCGCCATCCCGAGCCGAATGGCGTCGAAGACGTCCGCAAGGCCAATTTTGTTGATGACCGGGCGCGAATAGACATCGTCCGCGCCGGACATGACGTGAAATGCCGTCATGGCTTTCTCCTCCTCAGCCATTGAGGCCGGCGGCGAAAGCATCGGCGGTGCCGACATCGAGCGCGACCGGCAGTGGCCTAACATAACAAAAATTGACCGAGCTGTCCTGCTTTCCCTTGACTTTATCGCCGCGCCTTCTCACATCGGCGGCACCATGAAAGCTTCAGACGCCGAAATCCTCATCATCCCCGGTTACACCAATTCCGGCCCCGACCACTGGCAGAGCCGCTGGGAGGCGAAACTCAGCACCGCGCGCCGCGTCGAACAGGCGGAGTGGTCCAAGCCCGTGCGCGAGGATTGGGCAGCGCGGATTGCCGAGGAAGTCAACAAGTCGACCCGTCCGGTGGTGCTTGTCGCCCACTCGCTGGGCGTGCCGTCGCTTCTGCATGCGATCCCGCAGTTCGAAAAGCCGGTCGCCGGCGCTTTTCTGGTCGCACCGCCTGATGTCACCAACCCCGACATCCGCCCGAAGCACCTGATGACCTTCGGCCCCTACCCGCGCGAGCCCTTGCCATTCCCGAGCGTCACGGTCGCCAGCCGCAACGATCCCTTCGGCACCTATGAGCATGCCGACGAGATCGCCGCAAGCTGGGGCTCGTTGCTGGTCGATGCGGGAGAGTCCGGCCACATTAACGCCGATTCCGGTCACGGCCCGTGGCCCGAGGGCACGATGGTCTTCGCGCAGTTCCTCAGCCGTCTCAAAGGCTAGGCCGCGCCCGCATTCCCACGCGGACAAAACTCAGTCGCCCTCGCCGCGCACGAAAAACACGCTCGCGAAACCGGCGAGCACGACGCATTGCATGATGAACATTGGCCAATCCTGAGCCATGGCTTTTCCTCCATACCCATCATATAGGGCGGAAAACACCGAACAGCTATTTTGCCGGCGTTGTGACGCCGTTGCAAATGACATCGACGCGATTGCTCCGCCGGATGCATGTGACCGAGAGCACGACTTTGGGAGCACTGGACAGCGCGATAAGTTTGCTCCGATATTAAGCTCGGCTTAATTTAATATAAGCAAATTGACACACGCCAGACGAGCGAGTGCGAGCATTGACGAAGAAGAGGCCTGATCAACCGATTGGTTCAAGCAAAAGCGGTGACAGCATCGCTTCAGCGACTGCTTCCGAACGCGAGACCGACGCGCTCGTCGAGCGAGAGAGCCGCTGGAACTACGCCCTAGTCGGCTCCGATCTCGGCGTGTGGGATCACAACCTCAAACTTGGAACGCGCTATTACTCCGAAACGTGGAAGACCATGCGCGGCATGGCGCCCGACGAAGAGGCGGATGGCGACTACGACGTCTGGATCGCGCTGATCCATCCCGACGACCGCGCCTTCGTCATCGAGGCGATCGACCGGCAGAATGCCGGAGACCCCAATTTCCGCGTCTTCGAATATCGCGAGCGACATAGGGACGGCCACTGGATCTGGATCGAATGCCGCGGCGCCTGTGTCGAATGGGACGAGAACGGCTTGCCCGCCCGCCTCGTCGGCACCGACACCGACATCACCGCCCGCAAGGAAGCGGAAGAGCGGCTGGCGCACATGTCGCGGCGGCTTGATCTTGCGCTCGACATTTCGGGGATCGGCGTGTTCGAATCCGATCTCGATGCCGGCACCGTCGAATGGGACGCGCGCCTCTTGTGGATCTACGGCATCACGAACCCGACACGCGCCTCGCTGGGCGACGTCTGGACCGAAACGCTGCATCCCGACGACCGTGACCGGGTGCAGGCGACAGTGGCTGAGAACATCGAACGCCAGTCGGGCTTTCAGCACGAATTCAGGATCATCCGCGGCGACGGCGCGGAGCGCGTCATCCGCGCCAAGGCCGCCTTCTTTATCGACGGCAACGGCCACCGCAAGCTGATCGGCGCCAATTGGGACGTGACCGAGGAAGTGGCGCTCAACGCCGAGCTCCAGCGCGCCAAGGACCTCGCCGAGGCCCACAACCGCGAACTCGAGGCGGCCAAGGAGAGCATCGAACACCTCGCCCTTCATGACTTCTTGACCGGGCTGCCGAACCGCCGCTATCTCGACCGCAAGCTGGAAGAATATTCGACGAGAGCAAGCACTTCCGACGATACGCTCGCCGTGCTGCACATCGACCTCGACCGCTTCAAGCAGATCAACGACACGCTCGGCCACCGCGCCGGCGACGCCATGCTGAAGCACGCAGCCTCAGTGCTGACCGAGACCGTTCGCCCGGGCGACTTCGTGGCCCGCATCGGCGGCGACGAATTCGTGGTGCTCTGCGCGCTCGATGTCACGCCGAAGAAGATCTCCAACATGGCCGAGCGCATCGTGCGCGAGCTCAGCCGTCCGATCCGCTACGAGCATCACGAGTGCCGCTTCGGCGCCAGCGTCGGCATCGCGACCGACAGCGGCCCGATGCTCGATGGCAAGCAGCTCCTGCTCAACGCCGACATCGCGCTCTATCGCGCCAAGAGCGGCGGCCGAAACCGGCACGAATTCTTCTCCAAGGACGCCCGCCGCCAGGTGATCGCCAGCAAGCGATTGGCCGACGATATCCTGATCGGCCTCGAGCGGCGCGAATTCGTGCCCTTCTATCAGCCGCAGTTCGATGCCCGCACGCTCGACGTGACCGGCGTCGAAACGCTCGCCCGTTGGCAACACCGCGAACACGGCCTGCTGGCCCCCGATCGCTTCCTCGATATCGCCGAGGACATCAACGTCGTGGCGACCATCGACGGCGTCATTCTCGAGCAGGCGCTTGTCGATCGCGCCGCCTGGGAGAGCGAGGGCATCGTCATTCCGAAGATCGCGGTCAATGTCTCCTCCCGGAGACTTGACGACCCGGCGCTCGGCAAGAAGCTGCGGGCGCTGAAGATCGTGCCCGGAACCATCGCCTTCGAGCTTCTGGAATCCATTTCGCTCGATGATTGCGACGACGCCGTCATCGCCAATCTCCGCCAGTTCCGCCGCCTCGGCATCGACATCGAGATCGACGATTTCGGCACCGGCCACGCCTCGATCGTCAGCCTGCTTAGGCTTAGCCCGAAGACGCTGAAAATCGACCGAGAACTGATCCGCATGCTGCCGACCTCGTCGGAACAGCGCAAGCTCGTCCGCTCGATCATCGAGATCGGCCGCTCCCTGAGCATTCTGGTGACCGCCGAAGGTGTCGAGACCATGGAGCACGCCCGTATCCTGGGCGACCTCGGCTGCGACGTGCTGCAGGGCTATGCGCTGGCCCGCCCGATGCCGGCAATGCAGATCCCCTCCTTCGTGCGCGCCGCCAGCTGGCGCCAGGCGGCATCTGCCGCCCATACGCCGACGCCACGCAAGCCGAGCAAGGCCACCGCCTCCAAATAAAACACTGCACAACCCCGGCATAAACCTGAGGTCGTTTTGTTAAGCCGGGAAACGGGGTAGAATACATTTCTTAGACATTCGATTCTCGCATCGGTGCTCCGGAAGACCGGAATCCGGGGAAGGAGTGACAGGCGGATTGTGAAACCCTCGCTTTTCCTTTATGGGGACGCCACGAGATCGATCCACTCGCGCTAATCCCAAGAGCGCCAACGACAAGAGAACAATCGCAATGAACCGTCGCCGCCGTATTTACGAGGGCAAGGCCAAGATTCTGTATGAGGGACCCGAGCCAGGCACGCTGATCCAGTTCTTCAAGGACGACGCCACCGCCTTCAACAAGAAGAAGCACGAAGTCATCGATGGCAAGGGCGTTCTGAACAACCGCATCTGCGAGTTCATCTTCAACCATCTGAACAAGATCGGCATTCCCACGCACTTCATCCGCCGCCTCAACATGCGCGAGCAGTTGATCCGCGAAGTCGAGATGATCCCGCTTGAGATCGTCGTGCGCAATGTCGCCGCCGGCTCGCTGGCCAAGCGCCTGGGCATCGAGGAAGGCGTGGTCCTGCCGCGCTCGATCATCGAGTTCTACTACAAGTCGGACGCGCTCGAGGACCCGATGGTCTCCGAAGAGCACATCACCGCCTTCGGCTGGGCCAACCCCGCCGAGCTCGACGACATCATGGCGCTGGCGATCCGCGTCAACGACTTCATGACCGGCCTGTTCCTGGGCGTCGGCATCCAGCTCGTCGACTTCAAGATCGAATGCGGCCGCCTCTATGAAGGCGACATGATGCGCATCATCCTCGCCGACGAAATCTCGCCGGACAGCTGCCGTCTCTGGGACATCGACACCCAGGAAAAGATGGACAAGGACCGCTTCCGTCGCGACATGGGTGGCCTTCTCGAAGCCTATTCGGAAGTGGCACGCCGCCTCGGCATCATCAACGAAAACGAACCTGTGCGCGGCACCGGTCCGGTTCTCGTCAAGTAACATAACGGCTAAGCAAGACATTCGCTAAAAAGGCAGGGAAGACAAAGTGATCAAGGCTCGTGTAACCGTCACGCTGAAAAACGGCGTTCTCGATCCGCAGGGCAAGGCCATCGAAGGCGCGCTCGGCGCTCTCGGCTTCGACGGCGTCGGCCATGTCCGCCAGGGCAAGGTGTTCGACGTCGAAGTCGAAGGCACCGACAAGGCCAAGGCCGAAGGCGACATCAAGGCCATGTGCGAAAAACTCCTCGCCAACACCGTTATCGAGAACTATACTATTTCTCTCGACTAACGGTTGCGGAGATTGTCCGATGGCTGAAGTGACACAAGAATTTATGTTTGAGTTCTTTAAGCGCATTCAGGCCGAAATTTCGGGGCTGAAACACACTCAGAACGAAATGAGAAGCGAGTTGAACTCCATGCGAGGAATACTCGTTTCAGTGAATCAGGACATCCACAACATCTACAGCGTGCTCGACCGTCACGACCAACGCCTAGAACGCATCGAAAACCGTCTCGAACTTCGAGAACTCGCAGAAGCACAAGCAAGGTTTGAACCACACCCATGAAATCCGCCGTCGTTCAGCTTCCGGGCCTCAATCGCGATCGTGACATGATCGCCGCTCTCACCAAGATCTCCGGCCAGGCGCCGGTGACGATCTGGCAGACGGAGACCGATATCCCTGATGTCGATCTGATCGTCATTCCGGGTGGGTTCTCCTATGGCGACTATCTGCGCTGCGGCGCGATCGCAGCGCGCATGCCGGTCATGCAGGCGATCATCGAGAAGGCCAACAAGGGCGTGAAGGTTCTGGGCGTCTGCAACGGCTTCCAGATCCTGGTCGAATCCGGCCTGCTTCCCGGCGCGCTGATGCGCAATTCCTCGCTGAAGTTCGTCTGCCGCGAGATCAAGCTCGAAGTGGCGAATGCCGAGACGGATTTCACCCGCGCCTATGCCAAGGGCCAGGTCATCCGTTGCCCGGTCGCCCACCACGACGGCAACTATTTCGCCGATGCCGAAACGCTGGCGAAGATCGAAGGCAATGGCCAGGTGATCTTCCGTTACGCCGAGGGCACCAACCCGAACGGCTCGCTGAACGACATCGCAGCCGTCATGAACGAGGGCGGCAACGTGCTCGGCATGATGCCGCATCCGGAAAACCTGATCGAAGCAGCCCATGGCGGCTCCGACGGCCGGGCGTTGTTCGCTTCCGCGCTCGACGTAATCGCTGCTTAACCTTAAACGGATATGAGGCCATTCATCCGGTCCACTGGAGCAAGATCGATGCGCCCTCACCTGCCCCTGACACATGTCCTCGCCATTGCCGCGACCGCGGCACTGGTTGCGTCGTGCCAATCCAAGACACCGGCGCCCAGCCAGGACCGCAGCGCGCTGTCGACCATGGAACGCGTGGCGGTAGCGGCCAACAATTGCTGGTTCAAGTCGGGCGACGCGACATTTGCCGCCTACAAGCTGGCACCGGAACTCAACTCCTTCTCCGGGCGCCCGCGCATTCTCGTCGTCCACAAGGGCAGCCCGGAAAGCCGGCCACTGCTGGTCGTCCAGGCGGAAGGCAACCCTTCCAAGCTCGACGCCTTCGGCCCGATGATGGATAGTCCGGCACGCCCGCGGATCGCCGGCGACGTCACGCGCTGGGCCGGCGGTAACAAGAGCTGCAGCTAAGCCAGCATTAGGCGCCCAGAGCCTCAATCCCAGAAGAACGACTTGCCGACTTCCTTGGCGGCATCGGCCCTGCTGATGCCGATATCGAGGAGTTCCGTATCCGTCAGATCCCTGAGCACGCGCCGGCTGGCCCGCTTCTGCTGCCAGAGCGCGACCTTGTCCCAAACGCGACCAAGAGCGGCCCACACATCGTGCCGGTCAAACCTCGGCGTATCACGGAATTGTTCCGCTCGATGTACCCGATTGTCTCTCCTGAAGTCAGGCGCTACTGACATGTCACTATCCGATCGCTTGTATGCGTCCACCCTGATAGACTTGACAGGACAAGGGTGACAATCTAGGAAATTGTCATCATGACAAATTGGCTCCCTGATCTCTCGCGCGGTTCCGGCCCAGTCTATCTGCGGCTCGCGGACAATATCGAATCCGCCATTGCCAGCGGCGCCCTGCCCGCAGGCAGCAAGCTGCCGCCGCAGCGCAATCTCGCTTACGATATCGGCGTGACAATCGGCACAAGCGGCCGCGCCTACGCGCTGGTGCACGAGCGCGGCCTGGTGGCGGGCGAAGTTGGGCGCGGGACTTACGTGCTGGACCGGGCGGAGACGGCACCGGGTAACCAGCCCGATCCGCTGACGATTGCGCTCGGCGGCACCAGGACAATCGACGCTCCATCGGGAAAGATCCGCTTCGACACGACGGCGGCTCCCGATCTTGGCCAGGGAAAAGCCATCGGCCGCATCCTTGCCGATATCGGCGAGCAGCAGCTTGCCGAAATCTCCTCCTATTCGCGCGTCTTCCCGAAGAACTGGTATGAGGCGGGGCGCCGTTGGCTGTCGCGCAACGACTGGGCGCCCGACACCGAAAACATCGTGCCCACGCTCGGCGCGCACGCGGCCGCCATCGCGGTCATCTCGGCCATATCCTCGCCCGGTGACAAGATCGTCTTCGAGAACCTCAGCTATACGCAGGTGAGCCGCAGCGCCCGCATCCTTGGTCGGCGGACCATCACCGTCGATTCCGACGAGCATGGCGTCATTCCCGATGATTTCGAGCGCCTCTGCTCGCAGCAGCACCCTAAGCTCGCCTTCCTGATGCCGACGGCCCACAACCCGACTCTATCAACCATGCCGCATGAGCGGCGCGCCAAGATCGCCGAAATCGCGCGAAGACACGGGGTTTGGCTCATCGAGGACGATCTCTACGGCGGCATGACCGGCGACGAAAAACCGTTGCTCGCCTCGCTGGCGCCCGATCGCACCTTCCTGATCAGCGGTCTCTCGAAATCGGTGGCCGCCGGCATCCGTGGCGGCTGGGTCGCCTGCCCGCCGCATTTCGCCCAGCGCATCAAGGTCACCCACAAGATGATCACCGGCGGCCTGCCCTTCATTCTGGCCGAAGCCTGCGCCCGGCTTGTCGAGAGCGGCGAGGCGCATGATATCCGCGAGGCCTGCATCACCGAGCTTTCAGGGCGCGAGCGACTGGCGCGCGAGACGCTGCAGGGCTTCGACTTCGTCTCGCACCCGCATGTGCCGTTCATCTGGCTGAAGCTTCCCGATCCCTGGCTCTCGGGCACCTTCAAGAACGCCGCCTTCCGCGACGGCGTGCTTCTTGACGACGAGGACGAGTTCAAGGCGGCGCGCACCGACAAGGTCTATCACCGCGTGCGCATCAGCTTCTCCTCCCCCAAGGATAGAGGGGAAATGGTTGCAGGTTTGATGACAGTTCGACGCCTGCTTGAAAGTGGCGGCGCCGGATACGACGGAGAGGTCTAAAGCTGTTGCAGATCAGCCGCACCCGTTAAAATCTAGGGCTTTCAGCGCCTGTCTGCTTTACCGAATCGATTTGCATGCTACCAATTAGGGTGAGGACGGCGATCTGCGCCGGCACCAAAGGCGGCGCATGATAATGAACAGCATGGCATCGGCATCGACCGGTCGCGGACTACTTCTCGCGGCTCTCCTTGCAAACATCTCGCTCCTGCCGGTCTCGGCCCATGCGGATGAAAAGATCTTCGACGAATTGCGCTTTGGCGCCTCGGCGTCGATACAGGGCGGCCACAGCCACGAAGATGGCGTCTTCCCCGAAGTCACGGTCTTCTTCGACCCGTTCGGCCAGGATACGGCAACGGACTGGAAGCAGACGCTGGCGCGTCCGCGCCTGAACCTCGGCACCTCGATCGGCACCTCGGGCGAAGCGACGCAGATCTTTGGCGGCTTGGCCTGGACCGTGAACTTCAATGAGAAGGTCTTCGCCGAAGCCGGTTTCGGTGGCGTCTGGCACAATGGCGATCTCGATAACAGCGCCGATGGTCCCGATCTCGGCTGTCGTTTCCTCTTCCACGAATATGTCGGTGCTGGTTATCGCTTCGACGCGCACTGGAATGTCATGGCGCAAGTCGCCCATTCCTCGCACGCCAATCTCTGCGATGGGCCGAACAACGGCATGACACGCGCCGGCATCCAGGTCGGCTACAAGTTCTAAACTTCCCGATATTGCACTTCGAAGCCCGCTCTCTGTGAACAGCGGGCTTTTTTCTGTCGCGCGCCGCACCCACTTAGGCTAAAGACACCGAAATCGCGCAACGGCAGGGACTTCGCAGAGCTCATGACCATTTCCAATACCCGCCCGATCACTCCAGAATTGATCGCCGCCCACGGCTTGAAGCCGGACGAATACCAGCGGATTCTGGATCTGATCGGCAGGGAGCCGACCTTCACCGAGCTCGGCATCTTCTCGGCCATGTGGAACGAGCACTGCTCCTACAAATCCTCCAAGAAGTGGCTCCGCACGCTTCCCACCAAGGGTCCGCGCGTTATCCAGGGCCCAGGCGAAAACGCCGGCGTCGTTGATATCGATGACGGCGACGTCGTCGTCTTCAAGATGGAGAGCCACAACCACCCGTCCTACATCGAGCCCTATCAGGGCGCCGCGACCGGCGTCGGCGGCATTCTGCGCGACGTCTTCACCATGGGCGCCCGCCCGATCGCCGCCATGAACGCGCTGCGTTTCGGCTCGCCTGATCATCCGAAGACGAAGCACCTCGTGTCCGGCGTCGTCTCCGGCGTTGGCGGCTACGGCAATTCCTTCGGCGTTCCGACGGTCGGCGGCGAAGTCGAGTTCAACGCGCGCTACAACGGCAACATCCTGGTCAACGCATTCGCGGCCGGCCTTGCCAAGTCCGACGGCATCTTCCTCTCCGAAGCCAAGGGCGTCGGCCTTCCCGTCGTCTATCTTGGCGCCAAGACCGGCCGTGATGGCGTCGGCGGCGCGACCATGGCATCGGCCGAATTCGACGAATCGATCGAAGAAAAGCGCCCGACCGTTCAGGTCGGCGACCCCTTCACCGAAAAGTGCCTGCTCGAAGCGTGCCTTGAGCTGATGCAGACGGGCGCCGTCATCGCCATCCAGGACATGGGTGCGGCCGGCCTCACCTGTTCGGCTGTCGAAATGGGCGCCAAGGGCGACCTCGGCATCCTGCTCGACCTCGACACCGTTCCGGTGCGCGAGGACCAGATGACCGCTTACGAGATGATGCTGTCGGAAAGCCAGGAGCGCATGCTCATGGTTCTCGAGCCTGCCAAGGAAGAAGTCGCCAAGGCAATCTTCGTCAAGTGGGGCCTCGATTTCGCGATCGTCGGCAAGACCACCGACGACCTGCGCTTCCGCGTCATGCACCAGGGCGTTGAAGTCGCCGACCTGCCGATCAAGGATCTCGGCGATCAGGCACCGGAATATGACCGCCCCTGGCGCGAGGCCGACAAGCGCGCACCGCTCCCTGCCAATCTGGTGGCAGCCCCCGAGGATTACGGCCAGACGCTGCTCCAGCTCGTAGGCTCGCCGAACGAGTCCAGCCGCCGCTGGGTCTACGAACAGTATGACACGCTGATCCAGGGCAACTCGCTGCAGCTGCCGGGCGGCGATGCCGGCGTCGTGCGCGTCGACACGCATCCGACCAAGGCGCTTGCCTTCTCCTCCGACGTGACGCCGCGCTATGTCGAGGCCGATCCGTTCGAGGGCGGCAAGCAGGCTGTGGCCGAATGCTGGCGCAACATCACCGCAACAGGCGCCGAGCCCCTGGCCGCGACCGACAACCTCAACTTCGGCAACCCGGAAAAGCCCGAGATCATGGGCCAGTTGGTGCAGGCCGTGAAGGGCATCGGCGAAGCCTGCCGCGCGCTCGATTTCCCGATCGTCTCCGGCAACGTCTCGCTCTATAACGAAACCAACGGCGTCGCGATCCTTCCCACCCCCACCATCGCCGGCGTCGGCCTGCTTGGTGATTGGAAGAAGATGGCGCGCATCGGCAGCGCATCCGATGGTGACAAGGTCATCATGATCGGCACCGATGGCAGCCACCTCGGCTCGTCCATCTATCTCCGCGATATTCTCGGCAGCACCGACGGCCCGCCGCCGGAAGTCGATCTCTTCGCCGAACGCCGCAACGGCAACTTCGTCCGGTCCGTCATTCGCAACGGCCAGGCAACCGCCTGCCACGACATTTCCTCGGGCGGTCTCGCGCTTGCTCTGGCGGAAATGGCGATGTCCTCGGGCAAGGGCCTGAAGATCAGCCTCAGCGAAGGCCGCGGCGAAACCCACGGGCTTCTCTTCGGTGAAGACCAGGCGCGCTACGTGCTGACCGTACCGGCCGATGTCGCCAGCTTCGTCTGCGCCAACGCCGAAGGTACGGGCGTTCCGTTCCGCCGGCTCGGCACGGTCGAGGGCGACGCGCTTGTCGTCGACGATCTGCTGTCGCTGCCGATTCAGCAATTGCGCCACGCCCATGAATCATGGTTCCCTGAGTTCATGGATGGCAGCGGCACGC
The DNA here is from genome assembly GCF_057809895.1 of Rhizobium sp. FG113. NCBI lineage: Bacteria > Pseudomonadati > Pseudomonadota > Alphaproteobacteria > Hyphomicrobiales > Rhizobiaceae > Rhizobium > Rhizobium sp. FG113. The sequence goes on from NZ_JBMDKV010000010.1 coordinate 32,316, forward strand.
TCGCTGCCGCGGAATGATGCGCAAGGAGTAATCGACCATGGCCATGAAACCCGGTGACATCGAAGACATGATCAAGGCCGGCATCCCCGGCGCAAAGGTGGTCATCCGTGATCTGGCCGGCGACGGCGATCACTACGCCGCCGAAGTCGTAGCCGAAGCCTTCCGCGGCAAGAGCCGCGTGCAGCAGCACAAGATGGTTTACGACGCGCTGAAGGGCAACATGGGCGGCGTCCTGCACGCGCTGGCGCTGCAGACCTCGGCGCCGGAATAAGGCCTGCCGTCATAGCCTGTTAAAAAATGCCCGGTTCCGCCGGGCATTTTTGTTTCTCATTCTTCCGTGAACGCGTGCCGTCAATTCAATCGTCCCTCGACTGCCTACGGCGGCGCGTCTCCACTCTCGACTCCACATCCCAATCGTCTTCAATCGGCCAATCGCCGGTCGCTCGCCACGCTTTGTCGGCGCCGCGCGGCTGAAACGAGACGATCCGGATGACATCTATGATCAGACGATAGACTTCGCTACACATGGTCTTTCCTCGCGGGTTTGATCGCGATGGCCATTGAATTCCGGTTGCCCAAGGTCTTCAAACGAGCTTATCGTCCACTTCGCATGACTTGAGGTTATCCATGAAACGTGGTCGCTTACCTTTGACCGCCCTACGCAGTTTCGAGGTCGCGGCGCGTCTGCGGAGTTTCACCCGGGCTGCCGATGAGCTGCTGATTTCTCAGTCCGCGGTTAGCCGGCAGGTGCGCGAACTGGAGCGGCAGCTTGGCCAGCCGCTGTTCGAGCGGCGTCACCGTATGGTCGCTCTCACCGGCTCGGGCGAGACGTTGCTGGCCGTCCTTACGGCGAGTTTCGATGCGATCGGCACATCTCTCGACCGCCTGAAGGCCAGCAAGCCCGCCTCTTCATTATCGATCAGCGTCGAACCGTCCTTCGCGGCGGGCTGGCTGGCGCCGCGCCTGGCCTCATTTAGTCGCTTGCAACCCGATATCGACCTGCTGCTTGACGTGGACCCGCGCCCGGTCGAATTCAGGGCCGGCCGTGTGGAGATCGCCGTTCGCCACAGCGCGACGAGAACGGAGTGGCCGAGGGTGGAATGCCAATGGCTCGCCGACGTGACAATGATCCCCGTGATCGCGCCCGATTTGCTGAGTGCGCGCGCCCCCGTGACCAAGCCGAAGGATCTGCTGCAACTCCCGTTGCTTCATGAAGACAATCGAGACCTTTGGCATCGCTGGTTTACGGCCGCCGGTGCACAGGCCGGCGAAACGCGCGGCTCGGTCTATCCCGATGGCGCGCTCATCCTGCAAGCGACGCTGCGCGGAGAGGGTATCGCATTGATGGACAGGATGTTTATCCGCGATGAACTCATGGCGGGAGAACTTGTGCAGCTCTTCGATACCACCATTCCGCATGGCGCATACTGGCTTGTCGCCAGGAGTTTCGATGATCTCTCGCCTCAGGCCTCTGTCTTCGTGGATTGGCTTAAAACCTCCGTAAATTCTCAGGAGGCTTCAAAAGGCGATGGCCAGGCGTAACGCTTCGGCAACAGCGGGAACATCAGACCGATAGGGCCCTCCTTTTTTTGTTCCCACCTGCTGGAATTCCGGTCGTCACATGCTATCTAAGCTTAACGATTGAAACGGCGGGCCTTTAACTCGCCTGTTGAAAGGATTAAGTCCCATGAGCGGCATCAACGAATTCATCGACAACGAAATCAAGACCAACGACGTCGTCCTCTTCATGAAGGGCACGCCGCAGTTTCCCCAGTGTGGTTTCTCCGGCCAGGTCGTGCAGATTCTCGATTACATCGGCGTCGACTACAAGAGCGTCAACGTGCTCGCTGATTCGGAAATCCGCCAGGGCATCAAGGATTACTCCAACTGGCCAACCATTCCCCAGCTCTACGTCAAGGGTGAATTCATCGGCGGCTGCGACATCGTCAAGGAAATGTTCCAGGCTGGCGAATTGCAGCAGCACTTCCAGGAAAACGGCGTAACCGTTCGCGGCGCTGCTTGACCTGACCGGTCACCGGGCGTCCGCCCGGTTTCCATTTCTGTATTTTGAGTCCGAGGCGCTGTGCTGAACAGCGCCTTGGCCTGTTTTTGGGAATTACATTGTGACAGATTCATCACAAGCCGCGCACGTGGGCCGCATCCCCATGCGCAAGGGTGAGTTCATCGCGCTTGCCGCCTTCCTGATGGCGATCAACTCGCTGGCGATCGACATCATGCTGCCTGCGCTGCAGCAGATCGGCGCCAGCCTGAACGTCGAAAGCGAAAACCATCGCCAATTCGTCGTCTCCAGCTACCTTCTCGGCTTCGGTTTTGCCCAGCTCATCTATGGCCCGCTGTCCGATCGCTTCGGTCGCCGCCTCCCCCTGCTGGCCGGCATCGGCATCTACATCTGTTCCTCCCTCGGCAGCGCGCTGATTCCCACCTTCGAAGGCCTGCTGATCCTGCGCTTCGTACAGGGTCTCGGCTCCGCAGCCACCCGCGTCATCACCATCTCGATCGTTCGCGATATCTATGGCGGCCGACAGATGGCCGAGGTCATGTCGCTGATCATGATGGTCTTCATGATCGTTCCCGTCATCGCGCCGGGCAGCGGCCAGATCATCATGCTGTTCGGCAGTTGGCACCTGATCTTCCTGTTCATCGCCGTCATGGCGGCCATCATTGCCGGCTGGGCTTATATCCGCCTGCCCGAGACGCTGCGCCCGGAAAACGTTCGTCCCTTCACCGCGAAATCGGTGCTGGGCGGCTTCAAGCTCGTTCTGACGAACCGCATCGCGCTCTGCTACACGATCGCCAGCACCTTCATATTCGGCTCGCTGTTCGGCTTCATCAACTCGGCGCAGCAGATCTATGTCGGCATCTATGGCCTCGGCGTCTATTTCCCCTTCGCCTTTGCCGGCGTCGCGGTCTTCATGTCGATGTCGTCGTTCCTGAACTCGCGCCTCGTCGGCAAGTTCGGCATGCGCCGCCTGTCGCATGGCGCGTTGCTTGGCTTCATCACCATCAACACCATCTGGCTGCTTGCCCTGGTGTTCGGGCCGCACCCGATGCCGTTCTTCCTGTTCATCGGCTTCTTCGGCCTGGCGATGTTCCAGTTCGGCTGGATCGGCTCGAACTTCAATTCGCTGGCCATGGAGCCGCTCGGCCACGTCGCCGGCACCGCCTCCTCGGTCCTCGGTTTCATGAGCACCGTCGGCGGCGCGCTGATCGGCGCCGGCATCGGCCAGGCCTTCAACGGCACCGCACTTCCCATGGTCGCTGGTTATTTCACCGTCTCGATCATCGGCCTCGTCTTTGTGCTGATCGCCGAGAAGGGAAAGCTCTTCCAGCCGCATAATCCGGCTGTTTGAGCAAGCATGCGACGATTGAGACAAATCTATATTTCAGGACAATCACATGACGCCGCCCCATAAGCCGCATACCGAAAACCAGGGGTCCAGCCGTATCGGCATGGGCTTCCTCGAATTCGTGATCACCATCGCCATCATGACGGCAAGCGTCGCCATGGCGATCGACAGCATGCTGCCTGCCCTGCCCGCCATGGGCCATGCGCTTAATGTCGCCAACGCCAACGACGCGCAGCTCGTCATCGGCGTCTTCTTCCTCGGCTTCGGCGTATCGCAGATCATCTTCGGCAGCCTGTCGGACACGTTCGGCCGCCGCAACATCATGCTCGGTGGCCTCGCGGTCTATGTGCTCGCGATGTTCGGTGCCGCTGCCACCGGCAGCTTCGAGATGCTGTTGGTCATGCGCTTCATCCAGGGCCTCGGCGGCGCGGCCGTGCGCATCACCACCATGGCCGTCGTCCGCGATTGCTTCGGTGGACGCGAAATGGCACGCGTCATGTCCTATGTCATGATCGTCTTCATGATCGTGCCGATCGTCGCTCCCTCCGTCGGCCAGTTGATCATCACCTATGCCAACTGGCACTGGATCTTCATCCTGCTCGGCATCGTCGGCGCCATCCTGTTCATCTGGGCATCACTGCGCCTGAAGGAATCGCTGCCGCGCGAAGAGCGCATTCCGCTCTCCTTCGGCAACATCGTCGATGGCTTCAAGACGGTTCTGACCAACAAGATCACCTGCGGCTACATGATCGGGCTGACGATGTTCACCGCCGTCATCAGCGCCTACGTGATCTCCGTTCAGCAGGTCTTCGGCGAGGTCTACGGCCTTGGCGACTGGCTTCCCATCGCCTTTGCGGCGACCGCCGGCGGCATCGCGGTCGCCAACTTCGCCAACGGCTTCTTCGTGCGCAAGTTCGGCATGCGCCGCATCTCGCACGTCGCGATGATCCTCTTCACCATCATCTCGGCGATCGGCTTCTTCAAGGCGCTCGGCGGCACGCCAAGCTTCACGCTGGCCTATACGCTGTTCACGATCCTGTTGATGATGTTCGCAGTGATCGCCACCAACTTCACGGCGATCAGCCTGGAGCCGATGGGCAATCTCGCCGGTACAGCCACCTCGATCACCGGCTTCGTCTCGACCACCTTCGGCGCCATCCTCGGCGGCGCGGTCGGCCAGCTGTTCAACGGCACCGTGCAGCCGCTCTTCGGCGGCTTCGCACTGTTCGGCCTTATCAGCATCGCAGCCACGCTCTGGGCCGAAGGCGGCAAGCTCTTCACCCACCCGGGCGACGATCCGCAACTCGATCCGGGCGCGGGACATTTCTAAAACACGAAGCCCGCCGATTTGGCGGGCTTCTTTTATTCTAAACCGTAAACACCTCGCGCCGAAGCAGCTCCCAGCTCTCCTTGTCCGGCGCGATCAGCAGGCCGCCGTCGACATGCTCGGGCAGATAGGCCGAACCGTCGAAGCGCGCCGCGTAGCCTCCGGCTTCGACGCAGGCGAGCGTGCCGCCGAGGTGATCCCAGGGCATCAGCTTGTTGTACATGAGGTAATGCACATGGCCGCCGGCAAACGCCCGGTGTTCGTGTGCGGCGCAGCGGTAGTTGCAGATGAAGCGGACCTTGGCGAGATTGGCGAGCACCTCGGCGCGTTTGGCTGGCGCCAGAAAGCCCGTCGAGGCCATGCCGACCATTTGCTCGAGCGCTACGGGCGCGGTTGTACGAAGGCGCTGCGTATCGCCATCGGGACGCTTCAGCCATGTGCCGGCGCCCTTCTCCGCGATGACCCAGTCGTCGCCCATCGGATCGTAGATGATGCCGGCGATGCATTCGCCGTTCGCGACTACCGAGGCCATGACGCCGAAGGCGGGAATGCCCGAGGCGAAATTGAAGGTGCCGTCGACGGGGTCGACGATGATCGACAGCGACGCATCCTTCAGCTTGCCAAGCAGTGCCGGATCGGCCGCGACGGATTCCTCACCGATGAACAGCGCCTCCGGCCACAGCGTGGCAACTTCGGCCTTGATCATGCGCTCGGCTTCAAGATCGGCTTCCGTCACCAGATCGGTCGCTTCGGTCTTGGCGCGCACATCGTCGCTGCCGAGCCGGCGGAAGCGCGGCAATATTTCCGCCTTCGCTGCTCGCCGCAAGAGATCGGCAAGCGTGGTGACATCTATCGTGGAAACCATGGTCAATCCTTCCTGGCGCTGTGACATGCCGAAAGACTATGCCGCATTTTTGCGACAACGGCATGTGTCAAAACAAGAACTTAAGCGCGCACGGAAGTTCACTTTTCCGGCGCGGCATCGCCCGCCATCAGGCCGGCGAAGTCAAAAAGCTTGGGGTCGAGCAGATGCGACGGGTTCACATGCGAGAGCGCCCGCAGCATCGTGTCCTTGCGGCCCGGCATGCGGCGCTCGATATCGGCGAGCATGTCCTTCATGGCATTGCGCTGTAGTCCGTCCTGCGAACCGCAGAGATCGCAGGGGATGATCGGAAACTGCATGGCGGCGGCGAATTTCGCCATTTCGTCCTCGGCGCAATAGGCCAGTGGACGCAGCACCATCAGATCGCCCTCGTCGTTCAGGAGCTTTGCCGGCATCGAGGCCAGGCGGCCGCCGTGGAAGAAGTTCATGAAGAAGGTTTCGAGAATATCCTCGCGGTGATGGCCGAGCACCAGCGCGTCGCAGCCTTCCTCGCGGGCGATGCGATAGAGGTTGCCGCGGCGCAGGCGCGAACAGAGCGAGCAATAGGTGCCGCCGGCCGGGACCTTCTCCTTCACGATGGAGTAGGTGTCGCGATACTCGATGCGGTGCTTGACGCCAATCTTCGCCAGATACTCCGGCAGGATATGCTTCGGAAAGTTCGGCTGGCCCTGGTCAAGATTGCAGGCGACGAGTTCGACCGGCAGGAGGCCGCGCCATTGCAGGTCGAGCAGCAGCGCCAGCAGGCCGTAAGAGTCCTTCCCACCGGAAAGCCCGATCAGCCAGCGCTTCTGGCCCTTGAGCATGCCGAAATCGTCGAAGGCCTGCCGCACCTGGCGCAGCAGCCGCTTGCGCAGCTTGTTGAACGAGACGGAGCTTGGCGCATCGGCAAACAGCGCATGCGCGATCGCGCCGTCTGTCTCAGGCGTTTCAAGCTCATCTCCGATGCTTGGCGCTATATTGGCTGCGATATTCATTGTCTCATCCGTTCAGGCCCCAGGTCAAAACCAAACCCCGTCTAGCAGAAAGCCGCGCCACAACCCAGCATCAATCGCCGAAAACCGACCATCCGGTGCGTGCCGCCAGCATTTCCAGCGCAACGGCGCCAAGCTGCGAATTGCCGACCTTGTTCAGCCCAGGCGACCAGACCGCGATCGAGGCGATACCCGGCGCCACCGCGAAGATGCCGCCGCCGACGCCGCTCTTGCCGGGAAGACCGACGTGATAGGCGAAATCGCCGGATCCGTCATAATGGCCGCAGGTCAGCATCAGCGCGTTGATGCGGCGCGCGCGCTTGGGCGAGACCACCGAATGGCCGGTCATCGGATTCGCGCCACGGGCTGCGAGGAAGAGACCGGCGCGCGCCAGCTGCTCGCAGGTCATCGAAAGCGCGCACTGGTGGAAATAAACGCCGAGCACATGCTCGACCGGATGATCGATGTTCTTGTAGGCGCGCATGAAATTGGCCAACGCGAAATTGCGATAGCCCGTCTGCGTCTCGGATTTGGCGACCTTGTCGTCGATCGTCACCGTCTCGTCATCGGCCAGATAGCGCACGAAGCGCAGGACTTCGCCGATCGCCTCGCGCGGCTCGTGTCCGGCAAGCACCACGTCGGCCACGGCAATCGCGCCGGCATTGATGAAGGGATTGCGAGGGATGCCCGCTTCCTGCTCGAGCTGGACGATCGAATTGAAGGAATTGCCTGAAGGCTCGCGCCCGACGCGCTTCCACAGCCCCTCACCAACCTTGCCGAGCGCCAGCGTCAGCATGAAGACCTTGGAGATACTCTGGATCGAGAAGGGTACGGCCGCATCGCCGACGCTATAGACCTTGCCATCCACAGTGACGACCGAAAGCCCGAACTGCGCGGGATCGATCTTGGCAAGCTCAGGAATATAATCCGCGACCTTGCCCTCGCCGATGCGCGGCTGGAGTTCGGTATAGATACTGTCGAGGACTGCCTGCAAATCCGTCATCACGACCCCTCTCAAGATAACAAAAAAGCCGCCCCGAGAGGCGGCTTTTCCGTATGCGAAAACGCCTCGCGCTAATTAACGCGAATAGAATTCGACCACCAGGTGCGGTTCCATGACAACAGCGTACGGTACGTCGCTGAGAGCCGGTACACGAGCGAAGGTAGCGACCATCTTGTTGTGGTCGACTTCGATGTACTCAGGAACGTCGCGTTCAGCCAGGCTGATAGCTTCGAGAACCGAAACCAGCTGCTTGGACTTCTGACGAACTTCGATGACGTCGCCGGCCTTGCAACGGTAGGAACCGATGTTGACGCGAACGCCGTTCACGGTCACGTGGCCGTGGTTGACGAACTGACGTGCAGCGAAGACGGTCGGAACGAACTTGGCGCGATAAACGATCGCATCCAGGCGGGATTCCAACAGACCGATGAGGTTTTCAGAAGTGTCGCCCTTGCGGCGAGCTGCTTCGGCGAAGATCGCGCGGAACTGCTTCTCGCGCAGGTCACCGTAGTAACCCTTGAGCTTCTGCTTGGCGCGCAGCTGCACACCGAAGTCCGAGAGCTTGCCCTTGCGGCGCTGGCCGTGCTGGCCCGGGCCGTATTCGCGGCGGTTCACCGGGGACTTAGGACGGCCCCAGATGTTTTCGCCCATACGGCGGTCAATTTTGTACTTGGACGATTCGCGCTTGCTCATCGTATTTCCTTTCAGAATGTTACGGCGGTCTGTTTCCAAACCGCTCGAAGGAAACACGCCCTCCTTTGGCCTCTTTGAGGGAGGCCCGACAGGATTTTCCAGTTACGCGAACTGGAAACTCCACGGGACATGTCAAATGAAACACGGGACATTGCTGCCCCGTGCTGGCGCGGTCTTTAGGGTGAAGTCACTGGAATGTCAATCACAATCCATGGCCGCACCGGCAAAACCGTATGATCCCAAGCAAGCCGGAACGGATTGCTTCCAAGAAAGCCGGAGCGGCTTGCTTCCATGAAAGCCGGAGCGGCTTACTTCATGGCGGCCTTCTGGGCTTTCAGGCCGAGTGCATCGCTGATCGTGTAGAACAGGTCGGTCTGGTCGGTCAAACCGCTGACGTTGGCCGCACGCGGACCGTAGGCTGCGATACGCAGCTGCGAACCGGTGTGGCCCTGGTCATCGACTTCGTCCGAGTTGCCATAGCTGACAGCCATCACGGCGCCATCCTTGGTCATCAGCGCTTCCGTCAGGCCGGGAGCCTTGGCGCTGGCGTCGATGATCTGGCTGGCATGGGCGTGGTCGGCGGTGACGATCACGAGCGTATCGCCCTTCTGCTCCGCGAACTTCAGCGCTTCCTGAACGGCTTCGTCGAGATCGACGGTCTCGCCGATCTGGCCGCAAGGGTTGGCCGCATGGTCCTGCTTGTCGATCGAGGCGCCCTCGACCTGCAGGAAGAATCCCTTCTCGTTGGTGCTGAGGAGCTCGATCGCCTTAGACGTCATCTGCGCGAGCGTCGGCGTGGCAGCCGTGCGCTTCTCGTTCGGCTTGCAGACGACGGGCTCCTTCTCGACATTGCCGTAGTGGCTCGCCTGCGGGCCCTGCCAGCGGATCGGCATGTTGCCCTCCGCGAAGAGACCGAGAACGGGTGCGCTGTCATTGGCCTGCTTGACGGCGGCAAGCTCATCGGCGTTGGTGACGATCTTGTAGCCGCGTTCTTCGGCCTGCTGGCGCAGCGTCTTGCCCTTCCACTCGCCGGCCTTTGCCATCTCGCCGAAGCTCTTGGCGCCGCCGCCGAGCGTAACGTCGGCGCGGGCATTGATCAGCTGCTCGGTGATCGAGCCCTTGCCGCCGTTCTCGAGCGCGTTGCTGACGCACTTCTCGGTGGTTGCTTCCGGACCATAGCACTTGCGCTGCGTGACATGAGCGATCTGCACGGCAGGCGTTGCGTCCTGCAGCTCGGCAGTCGAGACGTTGCCTGTCGCAAGACCGGCGGCCTTCGCCTTCTCCAGCAGCGTCTCGTGCGCCTCTTCGCGGATATCGACGCCGATAGCGCCGTTGTAGCTCTTCACGCCGGTTGCCCAGGCGGTGCCCGATGCGGCCGAGTCCGTCACATAGGTCGGCTTGCCGGTCTTCTTGTCGAGCGAATAGTGCGTGTACTGGCCGGTGACGGGCAGAGCGTCGATGCCCTTGAAATACTGGCCGGCACCGACGGCGTAGTTGCGGGCGATGGTGATTTCGGAATCACCCATGCCATCACCGATCAGGAGGATGACGTTCTTCGGGCGGCCGTCGACGATCGCAGCACGGTAAGCCTCGGTGATGTCGCCGGAGATGCGGCGCGCGCCGCCGGGCGTGCTCAGGTCCTCGCTAGCGCCGCGCTCCATGAGCTTGGTCGCAGCCGCATCGGCGGCATGAACAGGCTGGATGGCAACGGTGGCAAGCAGCGCTGCTGCAAATGCGGTGATCGCACGGGTGGAATTCGACATGGCCAACATCTCCTCTGGGCAAAAGGTCTAAATACGCCCGCGTGGGGCATGCGGGGTTATCCACCCCTGAGATGAACAGCACGTGACAGGATCAACCCTATCGTGTACCGAAATGCCGATACACGACAAAAAACCGCAAGGCGGTTTTTATCTCAAAATGTGAATATGGAAGCGGACCGCTTTTATTCAGCAGCCGACTGCACGCCATCGACATCAGGCGCATTGGCATCGCCCGGCGCCGTCTGGCAGTTGATGTCGGGGAAGGCGACAATGCGCTTGCCGGAGAAATCGGTATGGACCACAACGGTCCCCTGCTCTTCGAAATAACCGAGGAGACGGCGAGCGCGGCGTGCAGAATGCGTGCCATAGGCGCGCGCGATGCGTGCGTCCGACGGGCACGGCTCACCGCAGACGGCGGCCTTTGCGAGCATCAGGAAGACACCCTGCAGATCATCCGTCACGCTTGACGACAGCGACAGCGCCGTCGCCCATGCTTCCGTCCCGGCCGTCTCCGGATCGACGCCCGAGCGCGATACGGCGACGCGGCGGCGGAATTCCGGCAGCGACATCGGCGATCCCGGCACGCGGCGCATGCGAAGGCGCACGAGGAACTCCTGATAAAGCACCGAATCCGTGCGGAAACCCGAACCCGGATCGTCGAGGATCTCGCTCAACACGGCCGAGACACGCTCCTCGCGGTCTTCCGCCGACATTTCCGGCTGGCTCACGCGGCCTTCGGCCGGCTGCGGCGCGGTGGCGGCGGGTGCGGAGCGCGAAAGCTCGGCCAGGATATCCGTGGTCGGGCGTGGCGCGGGTGCTGCGCGGCGCACGATCGGCCGCTGGAATTCTTCCGGATCCGGCGTGAAGATCAGGTCTTCGACGTCCTGAGGAGAGTCCGGCAGCGGCATCAGCTTCGGGCTCGACGAACGCGCCGAGGTCTCCACATTACCGATCTGGATCGGCAGCGGGCGACGCGACAGGGCCGGACCGAGTGCCACGAAATTACCGCGCTTCAGATCGCGGAACATTTCCGCCTGGCGACGGTCCATGCCGAGCAGATCGGCGGCGCGCGCCATGTCGATATCGAGGAAGGTGCGGCCCATCAGGAAGTTGGAGGCTTCGGCGGCGACGTTCTTGGCAAGCTTGGCCAGACGCTGCGTGGCGATGACGCCGGCCAGACCGCGCTTACGGCCACGGCACATCAGGTTCGTCATCGCGCCGAGCGACATCTTGCGCGCATCGTCGGAGACTTCGCCGGCGACCGACGGCGCAAACATCTGCGCTTCGTCGACAACGACGAGCACCGGATACCAGAATTCGCGATCAGCATCGAACATGCCGTTCAGGAAAGCCGCTGCCGCGCGCATCTGCTGCTCGATCTCCAGCCCTTCGAGCGTGAGCACGCAGGAGACGCGGTGCTGGCGAATACGATTCGCAATGCCCGCAAGCTCCGCCTCCGTGCGCTCGCCATCGACGACCACGTGGCCGAACTTGTCGCTCAACGTGACGAAATCGCCCTCGGGATCGATGATGACCTGCTGCACCCACGGCGCGGATTGCTCGAGCAGGCGCCGCAACAGGTGCGACTTTCCGGAGCCGGAATTGCCCTGAACAAGGAGACGGGTCGCCAGCAGCTCCTCGATATCGAGCGTGGCCGGATTGCCTCCCGACGCCGATCCCATATCGATACCAACCTGCAAGTCCCATTCCCCTTCTGAAATCAACGCCACTCTTTAGCAGATTCGCGGCGGAATGCTCGGCCTACGGAACAAAACCCACAACCAATCGCGTCTTTTCGAATCAGGCCGCCTTGTCGGCCACGACAGCGCTTGCATGGCTCTCGGTGCTCGGTATCAGCATGCGGGTGAAGAGTAGGCTGACGGCAAGCGGAATGAGCAGGATGCCCAGCCCGACACGCAGTCCGAAGGCTTCGGCAACGAAGCCGATCGCCGGAGGGCCGACGAGGAAGCCGCTGAGCGCAATGAAGGTCAGGATGGCGACGCTTGCGGCCGCCGGCCGGTCCGTCAGACTGGCCGATGCCGTGACCGCCAGCGGGAAGCCGACCGATACGCCGACGCCGATCGCCGCGAAACCGATCAGCGCCACCGCCGTGTTCGGCGCAAGCAGCACGATCACCATGCCGGCAAGCGACGCGCAGCCGCAGACCCTGGCGATGGCAACGGCGCCGAAGCGGCTCTTCATGTAATCGCCGCCGAAGCGCCCCGTTGCCACGAGGCAGGCGAACACCGAGTAGCCGAGACCTGTCAGCGCCCCGGTCGCAAACAGCACGTCGCGCAGATAGACCGCCGACCAGTCGGCGATCGCGCCCTCGGTCATGGTGATGCCGAAGGTGAAGGCGCAGATGCCGAGAAGGGCTGCACTCGGCAGCTTGAACGGTACGCTTTTCGCATGCGATGCCTCGGCCGCCGGATCGGGCCCAAGCGGCAGCCGCACACTGACGAAAAGCGCGATCGGCAGCACCGAGAGCGCGATCAGGGCGATCGACCAGTTCGCCGGCAGGTGCAGCGCGGCGGCTCCCACGCCAAGCAGGCTGCCCGCCATGATGCCGAGGCTCCAGAAGCCATGGCATCGGCTCATGATCATGAGGCCAGTCGTCTTCTCCGCCCGGTCGGCCTCGACATTGAGGCCGAGCTCAAGCGTCGACAGCGTGACGCCGAGGATCATCAGCGCGAAGAACAGCGTCGTGATATTGTCGGCGAAGGCCGGCAGGGAGACGACCGCGAGAAAGGCCACGAAACCATAGATGATCGTGGCGCGCCCACCGATTTTCGCGACCAGCCGGCCGGCGAAGGGCAAGGTCATCAGCGTGCCGATCGGCAAGCCGAGCAGCGCGATGGCAAGATCCGCCGGCCCCATGCCGAGCTTTGCCTGCACATCGGGAATGCGCGGCAGCCAGCTGCCGAAGGCGATCGGCTGCAGAAAGAAGATCAGCATCACAAGTCTTTGAAACGACATAAGACATTCCCCTGTTCGCGTCAGGGAGCCGAAGCCCGCGAACGATTCTCCATCTCAGAGCTTGCGATATCGGCATCGCGAAGGAAAGCGCCGACGGCGCGAAAGATCGCCACAATGGAACGATGTCACCTGACGGTGAGACCAAATCCCTGCATCAGCCGTTTCGTCGAGAAATCCGGATTGCCCGAGGTGAAGACCGCGAAGTCGAAATTGTCGGGATGCACGGCATCGGCCACTTCAGGGACGAGGCTGCGCGCCCGCCGCGCGATGGCCTCCGCCGGATCCAGCCAATCCACCGGCCACGGCGCCAGTCTCCGGAAGATGTTGGCCATGAACGGATAGTGCGTGCAGGCCAGCACGACGATATCCGTCTTCCTGCCGTCCTTCTCGACGAAGCACTGGGCGATCTCGCCCATGACCGCCTCATCGGAGAGCGTATCACCGCGAATATAGGCCTCCGCCATGCGGGCGAGGTTTTCCGAGCCGACGAGGCGAACATGGCATTGCTGCGCGAAGGACTGGATAAGATCGCGGGTATAGGCGCGCTTGACGGTTCCGGGTGTCGCGAGCACCGAGACGAGGCCCGAGCGCGTCCGCTCCGCCGCCGGCTTGATCGCCGGCACGGTGCCGACGAAGGTCATGCCGGGGAATGCGGCACGCAGATCGGCGCCTGCCAGCGTGAAGGCGGTGTTGCAGGCGATGATGCAGACCTCTGGGTCGTGCTCGCGAAGCAGCCGGGCGAAGAGAGCGATGATCCGCTCCCTCAGCGCCTGCTCTTCCCAGCCGCCATAGGGAAAGCCGGCATCGTCGGCGACATAGATGAAACCGCGTTCGGGCATCAATACCCGCGCCTCGCGCAGCACCGTCAGCCCGCCAATACCTGAATCGAAGACCAGGATTGGTTTCAGCTCATGCGTCGCTGCTGTCATCTTCCTGCTGTTCCTTGACGTCTGCGGGCGCCCGGCTTCCGCGCGGATATTTCCGCGAGAAACGGTCGAGGGAGGAGATCACGCCGCGCATCACGCTGATTTCCTGCTCCGTGAAGGCGCGGCGGGAAAGGACTGCCCGGAGATTGTCGATCATTTTCGGCTTTTTCGCGGGCGGATGGAAATAATTGCGCGAATCCAGCGCTTCTTCCAACTGGTCGTAGAGCCCGTGCAATTGTTCCTTCGTCGATGGCGTCTGTTCCATCGCCTGGAAGGGAACGCTGCCGAGATCCTCCATGCCCGATTTCATCCACTCGTAGGACATGAGCAGAACCGCCTGCGCGATGTTGAGCGAGGCAAAGGCGGGGTTGACGGGAAAGGTCACGATCTCGTCTGCCAGCGCCACTTCTTCGTTGGACAGGCCCCAGCGCTCGCGCCCGAAAAGGATGCCGGTCCCCTCGCCCGCCGTAAACCGCGCACGCAACGTCTGCGCCGCCACCACTGGCGAACGCACCGGCTTGAAGCCATCCCGCTCACGCGCCGTCGTCGCATAGACGAAGTTGAGATCGGCGATTGCCTCTTCCAGCGTCTCGAACACCTTGGTGCCCTCGATCACATGGTCGGCCTTCGACGCTGCGGCCTGCGCCTTCTCGTTCGGCCATCCGTCACGCGGATTGACCAGGCGCAGTTCGGACAGCCCGAAATTCGCCATGGCGCGCGCCACCATCCCGATATTCTCGCCCATCTGCGGTTCGACCAGAATGATGACGGGACCTTCCGTCAGAAGAAGACGCTCGCTGTTCGTGCCTGCCATGAAGTCAAAATCCTTTTGCTAGGCGCGGAAATAGCCAAGACGGGCTGAAACGGCAAGGCTTATGCGATGCCGCACGCCGCACGCCTCATTCCTCGTCGTCGTCAAGGCCAGCATCGAGATCAAGATCAGGAGTTTGTGCGACGGTGCGACCATGGCGGATGGATGTCACCTCGATAGCTTCGCCGTCGTAGGAATAGTCGAGCAGATAATCGCCGACCACCAGCGTTCGGTTGCCCGATATCTGCAGACCGTGCATGTGGTTTCCGACCTGTGGAAACGTGCGAAGCAATTCCCTCGCCTCCTTAACGGCCTGCGAGAATTTGCGGGCAACGGCGGGGCTGTGATGACGCAGGTATTCGGCTTCTCTACGGACGTAATTGGCCGCATCCCTAGAAAGCCGGACAGGGATCATGCAACCTTCCCGGCGATGATCTTGTCCATTTCGGCGATCACATCATCAAGGTCTTCATACTCGCCCGATGCGATCTGCTCACGCCCCTTGATCGCGGCAAAAATGTCCGCTCCCTCGTTCATGAGATATGTCCTCAGCGCGCGAACGATGATGTAGCTTCTGGATCGGTCGGTCGCATCGGCAATGGCTTGAATATCCGACAGCACCTCACTGGGAATGCGAAGCGTGACGGATTCGGACATGTTCGCTTTCGTCATCGTCGTCTCCTGATGCAGATGAAACCCGTAAGACATTGTAAGACAACTTGCGCGCCAGCACAAACGCGCGGCCAGCCCCGGGCATCAACACGGATCGCTAGGGCTTATGCGTCCGGATACAGCCGCTCCAGCGTCAAGCCGATCATCTCAAGCCCCTGCCGCCATCCCTTGCTGGCGTGTGGATGGTGGCGCGTGGTCGATACGGGAACCTTGCGATCGACAAAGAAACACTCCGAGCGGCGCGCCGATGCCGAGGCGACGCGGGTCATGCTGGCGTCGATCAACTGGCGCGCATCGTCGCTGGTGATCGAAGCCTCCCGGTTCTTCGCCATCATCCGCGCCCAGTAGGTGGCGGCGAGGAAGATGGCCAGCGTCTGCCGGACCTGTCCCGGCTTGGTGACAACCGACCATGACGAGCCGAGCGGCCGCGCCGTCGTCGCCAGATCCTTGTAGGCGGCATCCAGCGTCTGCGACAGGTCGATCAGCCTGTGTCGCGGCTCGCCGGCTGCGGCGGCCTTCAGCAGAGCATCCAGCGCCGCAAACCACTTATCGAGAACGAGATCGAGCGCGCCGCGGGTGCGGGCCGGAAAGACGACGAAGGCGACCAGTGTGCCGACCGCCGCGCCGAGCGCGGTTTCCTCGACGCGCAGCAACAAGAGATCCAGCGTCAGCGATCCGATCATCCCGTAAACCAGGCAAAGCGCGATCGACACGAAGAAGGTCATGGTCGCATAGCTTGTCTGCAGGAAGTAGAAGGCGAGGAAAATGGACAGGCTGGTGATTGCGAGCGCCGGAGCCAGAGGGCCGCTCAACAGTGTCGCGAGCAGCAGTCCGATGCCGATCCCGAACAACGTGCCCACCGAACGCTGCAGCGCCTTCATCGCCGTGTCGCCGCGCGAATTGGTGTTGGTGAAAACGAGGAAGGAGGCGAGCACCGCCCAGAACCAGCGCTCGCGCGACAGACCGAGACCGAGCGTCATGGCGATCGCCGCGGCGACGGTGATCTGCAGCGCCGAGCGCATGAGCGGATTGCTCAACGAGAAATCTGGAAGGGATGCTTGAGCCGGCGCCTCGGCCACGGCGGCGATATCGGCAAAGCCCGTCCGGTTGCCCCCTTCGATGGTCTCGACGAGCTCAGCCCGCGCATTGCCGAGTCTGATCAGCGCCCGTGTCGCCTCGGCCGAGGGACCTTCGTCATCCTCGGCGGGCGGGCGCACCTTGTGGCCCTCGATGATCCGATGCACCAGTTCGAAGGGCGGAAGCGATTTCTGAGCAGAGCATGATCGCCCCCTCGGCAGCCAGATGCGCGTCGAAGAGACGGATAGCGAGCTCGCCGGCCGGCTCCGTGCCCGGATCGAACATGCCACTCGGAGGCCTGGGAATGAAGCTCTCGGCCATCAGCACCACCTCCTTCAGCCGCTCCTCCAACTGATTGAGCTCCTGCCGGTCCGCATCCAAAACGTGCCCCTCAGCCGCCAGTGCGGCGATCTTGAACAGGATCTGGTTGATCCGCCCCTGCACGCTCTCGAGCGACCGCAACAGGTCGCGCCGCCAGTCGTCGGGCAGCACGACGGAGCGCACCGCATGCGCGATCAGCGAGGAGACGATCGGGCCGATCGCCACGAAGGGAAGCTCGGCAAGCGGCGGTTGGAAATAGGCGCCGAGGAAATACGACATGAAGGCAAACATGCCGATCGCATGGCCGCGCGGCCCGAAGACGCGCGCGGATGCCGCGAGAAAGATGATCAGAAGAAAGACGGCGTCGGAGATCAGCCGGTGCCCTTCCAGCCCGGCGGCGATGACCACGACCACCAGACTGGCGGCGCAGCCGAGAAGCCGCGTCACCAGCTGCCGCCCGCCGCCCTTGTCGCGCACCGCGACACCACCCTCGATCGCCAGCACGATCCCAAGCCCATAGGAGGCAATCGGCAGCGGAAACAGCAGCGAATGGATGACCAGCAGAAGACCGAAGGACAGCGCCACCGACAGCGTGACGCGGAGCGCCATCCTCAGCCGCGACAGGGCCGGATCGTTGGCAAGCAGCCAATCTCGGAAATCAAAACCGGAAAACAAGCAGTTCAGGCCCCGGAGCGGAGGAAGGTGTTTCACCGCTCACATATCGCCACGGGCATCAAAAGCAAATCAATCTTGCCGCGCGACAGCGCCCCGATCGAGAGCTCGTCACTGCCCCTTGGCGATCTGCACCATGGTGTTCTTCAGCGAGTTCGCCGGCTGGCCGGGGTCGCCTTCGGTGAAGACGTCATCGACAACGGCCTTGCCGCCCTCTTCCAGCACCTCGAAGCGCACCGTGGTCAGCGCCTGCTTGTCGTCGATCCCGTCCATGCAGGTCTGCTTCTTGAAGGTGACCACGACTTCCGTCGCGCCGTTTTGGCCGGGCTTCGGCGTATAGGTCATGTCCTGCAGCGGGCACGCGTCTTCGCCGTTGACGATGACATCGTAATCGAACGGCGACACGCCATCCTCGTCGGCTGCCGGGTTCTGCATCGCGGCGCGATACTTGGCGACGAAATCCTTGCTGTAGATCCGCGTCAGCCTGCTCTCGTCGAAGATATCCTGCCACTCCTCGTCGGCGCCGGACCAGTTCTTCGTCGTGGCCTCCATGATCTCCTTGACCGGCGCCGTCGCGTCAGCGGCGAATACCGTGGCGGTGAGGCCGAGCAAGGCGGCAAAGGCAAGCGAAATCGTCTTCATGATCAAATGTCCGAGGCAATGGTTTTGCGCGGAGACTAGCCATTTTCCGCCGCTTGGCAATGGCGCAAAAAGACGCAAATCTGCCCTGCTTGCGGCTTTGCACTCCGGGCGCACAATGCTATAGCCCACGGGATTTTAAATCACCCACCCGGGACGCATGTCCCTCAAAAGCTTAACGAGGCAGATACATGAAGAAGATCAAGGTCGCCAACCCCGTCGCCGATCTCGACGGCGATGAAATGACGCGCATCATCTGGCAGTTTATCAAGGATAAGCTGATCCACCCGTATCTGGACCTCGAAATCGACTATTACGACCTCTCGGTCGAAAACCGCGACGCCACCAACGACCAGGTGACTGTTGATGCCGCTAACGCCATCAAGAAGCATGGCGTCGGCATCAAGTGCGCGACGATCACGCCGGACGAAGACCGCGTCAAGGAATTCAACCTCAAGCAGATGTGGAAGAGCCCGAACGGCACGATCCGCAACATCCTCGGCGGCGTCATCTTCCGCGAGCCGATCATTTGCCAGAACGTTCCGCGCCTCGTTCCCGGCTGGACCAAGCCGATCGTCGTCGGCCGCCACGCCTTCGGCGACCAGTACCGCGCCACCGACTTCAAATTCCCCGGCAAGGGCAAGCTGACCATCAAGTTCGTCGGTGAAGACGGCCAGGTGATCGAGAAGGAAGTGTTCGACGCTCCCGGCGCCGGCGTGGCCATGGCCATGTACAACCTCGACGAGTCGATCCGCGAATTCGCCCGTGCCTCGATGATGTACGGCCTGATGCGCAAGTGGCCGGTCTACCTGTCGACCAAGAACACCATCCTCAAGGCCTATGACGGCCGATTCAAGGACATCTTCCAGGAAGTCTACGAGGCTGAATTCCAGGATCAGTTCAAGGAAATCGGTATCACCTACGAGCACCGCCTGATCGACGACATGGTCGCATCCGCTCTGAAGTGGTCCGGCGGCTACGTCTGGGCCTGCAAGAACTACGACGGCGACGTTCAGTCCGACACGGTTGCCCAGGGCTTCGGCTCGCTCGGCCTGATGACCTCCGTTCTTCTGACCCCCGATGGCAAGACCGTCGAAGCCGAAGCCGCACACGGCACGGTGACGCGTCACTACCGTCAGCACCAGAAGGGCCAGGAAACCTCGACGAACTCGATCGCCTCGATCTTCGCCTGGACCCGTGGCCTCGCGCACCGCGCCAAGCTCGACGACAACGCCGAACTGGCGAAGTTCGCCGCCACGCTCGAAAAGGTCTGCGTCGACACCGTCGAAGCCGGCTTCATGACCAAGGATCTGGCGCTGCTCATCGGCCCGGATCAGCCCTGGCTCTCGACCACGGCTTTCCTCGACAAGATCGACGAAAACCTGCAGAAGGCCATGGCATAAGCCATCTGGAATATGCGAACGATGCGGCGGGGTTTTCCCCGCCGTTTTCGTTTCAGGGACATCAGGAGGGGAACAACAAGATGACCACGACCATCCGCCCGCTACAGCCATCGGACCGTAGCGCCTGGGAACCGCTCTGGGCCGGCTATCAGCGCTTCTACGAAGTCACGATCCCCGAGGAGACGACGGATATGACCTGGGACCGCTTCCATGACCCCGCAGAGCCGATGCACGTACTCGGCGCCTTCGATGGCGACGGCAGGCTGGTCGGCATCGTGCACGCGATCTTTCACCGCTCCACCTGGCTGCCGAAATGGACCTGCTACCTGCAGGATCTCTATGTCGACGACAGCCAACGCGGTCTCGGAACCGGCGCGGCATTGATCGAGGCCGTCGCCGATCTTGCGCGCGAGCATGGCGCCGGCCGGCTCTACTGGATGACACACGAGACCAACGCCACGGCGCGAAAGCTCTACGACCGCATCGCCGAGCGCTCCGGCTTCATCCAGTATCGCAAGGCGCTCTGACCGGCGCCGCTACTGCCAAAAATCTGACGTCGCCATGCCATAGACGTTGCCCCGCCGCTGGCCCGCGCCAGTTATGTAAAAAACGAGGAGAACACCATGGCCGACGAACTGATTTTCTATACCAACCCGATGTCACGCGGACGGATCGCCCGCTGGATGCTGGAGGAAACCGGCGCCCCCTATACGACCGAGATCCTCGGCTTCGAAAACAGCATGAAGGCACCGGATTATCTCGCCATCAACCCGATGGGCAAGGTGCCGGCGATCCGCCACGGCAAGACTGTCGTCACCGAATGCGCCGCCATCTGCGCCTATCTGGCCGAATCCTTTCCGGAAGCGGGCCTTGCGCCGACGGCCGAAGAGCGCGGCAGCTATTATCGCTGGATGTTCTTCGCCGCCGGGCCGCTGGAAGCGGCCACGACCAACCGCGCCCTTGGTTTCCACACGCCGGCCGACAAGAGCCGGATGGCGGGCTATGGCAGCTATTCCGACGTGATGGACACGCTCGAAAAGGCCGTCAGCGCATCGCCTTACATCGCCGGCAACCGCTTTACGGCCGCCGACGTCTATGTCGGATCGCATGTCGGCTGGGGCCTCGGCTTCGGCACCTTCGAGAAGCGCCAGGCCTTTGCCGATTACGTCGGCCGCGTCACCGACCGCGCCGCCTATAAGCGGGCGAACATGATCGATGACGAAGCCACCAAGGCGCTGCAGAAGAGCGCCTGATGAGCGCTCAGATAAGGGGCATGTAGATCTCGGTCACGAGTTCCGTCGGCGGCACGTCGCGCGGATTGTTGAGGTAGTCCTCGAACATCAACCCGTCGCGCAGCTGCCGGCCCGAGGTCGGCAGCCATTCAGAGAACAGCCACTGATAGGCCTTGTGCATATCGGCATAGGGTCCCTTGTGGCTGAGCACCGCATACTCCCCGCCCTCGAGCGTGATGGGCTCAAGCGGTGCTTCGACCTTAATCTCGCCTTCGACCGAGACGCAGGCGATGGAGCGAAGCTCGTCGGCCGGCACGAGATCGGGATCGTCGAAATAGACGCCGATCATTTGCATATCGGGCCTCGCCAGCCCGCGCGCGTGGAGCGTGCCGAAGAGAACCTCGAACGCCTTGCTGATCTGCATATACGAGCCCTTATGGCGCACGCCGACAAGCGCGATCGGCTCGATCTTCCGTAAGGTAACGTTGAACATGGCTTTAGTCCTTCCGTTAGGTGAGGGTTGGAACTCCGTGTGGCTTCCCTCTTTCCGGTAACGGGCCGGCGGCATGCCGTAGACCGATTTGAAAATGCGGTTGAAAGACTGGAGGTTGGGATAGCCGGATCGCCTGGCAATCTCCCCGATACCGAGATCCGAACGGACGATATCGCCCGCCGCGCGATGCAATCTCAACCGCTTGACGGTCGCCGCCAGCGTCTCTCCATGGACCGCGCGATAGATCCGGTGCCAGTGATAGCTCGACATGCAGGCGATCTCGGCAAGCTTATCCATATCCAGCTCTTCATCGAGATGATCATGAATATAGGCCGAAACCCGCCTCAGGCGGCTTTCATAGAGTGCCCATGCCGTGGTGCCGTTCATGTCGAAACCTCATGCCAGTTGACCGGCTGCAGACAAACATAACGCGATTTGACAAATCCTGCTGAGTTGCCGGCGCAAAAGAAAAAGGCGGGCACTCGAAGCACCCGCCTTTCGCAATTTAATCAAAGACAGGCCGATCAGCCGGCCAGCGCAGCCGCCACGGCCTCGAGCGCCTCGTCGGCCTTCGATCCGTCCGGACCGCCGGCCTGCGCCATGTCGGGACGGCCGCCGCCGCCCTTGCCGCCGAGAGCGGCAGAGGCGATGCGGACGAGATCGACGGCGCTGAAACGACCAACGAGATCAGCGGTGACCGCGACCACGGCGCTGGCCTTGCCATCGTCGGAGACGCCGATCAGCGTCACAACGCCGGAGCCGAGGCTGGCCTTGCCGTCGTCGGCGAGACCCTTGAGATCCTTCGGATCGACGCCGGAAATGGCCTTGCCGAGGAACTTGACGCCGGCGATGTCGCGCACGGCCTCTTCCGAGGCGCCCTGCCCGCCACCCATGGCGAGCTTGCGCTTGGCGTCCGCCAGTTCCTTCTCGAGCTTGCGGCGCTCGTCCATCAGCGCTTCGACGCGCGTCAGCACGTCGGCCGGCTGCACCTTCAGCGAGGTCGCCAGCGCCTTCACGCGCTCGTCCTGCTCGGCGAGATAGGCACGAGCCGCCTCACCGGTGACGGCTTCCAGACGGCGAACGCCGGAGCTGACGGCACTGTCGCCGAGAATGCGCACGAGACCGATGTCACCGGTCGCAGACACATGCGTGCCGCCGCAAAGTTCGATCGAGTAAGGCTTGCCCGTCTTCGCCCCATGCAGCCCCTGGCCCATGGAGACGACGCGGACCTCATCGCCGTATTTTTCGCCGAACAGCGCCATCGCGCCCTCGGCACGGGCGTCGTCGACGCTCATCAGCCGGGTCGTGACTGGCGAATTCTGCAGAATGATCTCGTTGGCCATGTCCTCGACCACCTTGAGCTCTTCCGCCGTCATCGGCTTCGGATGCGAGACGTCGAAGCGCAGGCGATCCGGCGTGACCAGCGAGCCCTTCTGGGCGACATGGGTGCCGAGCACTTCGCGCAGCGCCTCGTGCAGCAGGTGAGTCGCGGAGTGGTTGGCGCGGATATGCGAACGGCGGGCGTGATCGACGGTCAATGCCACGGCATCGCCGGCCTTGACGGTGCCTTCGATGACGGTGCCCGTGTGAACGAACAGGCCCTCGCCGCGCTTTTGCGTATCTGTGATTTCGATCTTGGCGTTATCGGACGAAATCACGCCCGCATCGCCCATCTGGCCACCGGATTCGCCGTAGAACGGCGTCTGGTTGACGACGATCTGCACCTTGTCGCCCTTGGCCGCTTCGCTGACGGCAGCACCATCCTTGACGATCGCCTGGACAACGCCTTCGGCGGTTTCGGTGTCATAGCCGAGGAATTCGGTCGCGCCGTGCTTGTCGCGCAACTCGAACCAGATCGTCTCGGTCGCCTTGTCGCCGGAGCCGGCCCAATGCGAGCGTGCCTCTGCCTTCTGGCGCTCCATGGCGTCGGTGAAGCCGGCGAGATCGACGTTGATTTCGCGGGCGCGCAACGCGTCCTGCGTCAGGTCGAGCGGGAAGCCGTAGGTGTCGTAGAGCTTGAACGCGGTCTCGCCGTCGAGCATATCGCCCTTGCCGAGCGTGGTCGTGGCATCCGACAGAAGCGACAGACCGCGCTTCAGCGTCGTGCGGAACTTGGTCTCTTCGAGCTTCAGCGTCTCGGTGATCAAGGCTTCCGCGCGCACCAGTTCAGGATAGGCGCGGCCCATCTGCTGGATCAGCGCAGGCAAAAGCTTCCACATCAGCGGCTCGCGCGCGCCGAGCAGTTCGGCATGGCGCATGGCGCGGCGCATGATGCGGCGAAGCACGTAACCGCGGCCCTCGGCGGACGGCAGGACGCCGTCAGCGATCAGGAAGGCGGACGAACGCAGGTGATCGGCGATGACGCGATGGCTGGCGCGCTGCTCACCCTCGGCCTTCACACCGGTTGCTTCCTCGGAGGCCGAGATCAGCGCGCGGAAGAGGTCGATGTCGTAGTTGTCGTGCTTGCCCTGCAGCAGGGCTGCGATACGCTCGAGACCCATGCCGGTGTCGATCGACGGACGCGGCAGGTCGATGCGCTCTTCCTTGGTGATCTGCTCGTACTGCATGAAGACGAGGTTCCAGATCTCGATGAAGCGATCGCCATCCTCTTCCGGCGAGCCGGGAGGGCCGCCCCAGATGTGGTCGCCGTGATCGTAGAAGATTTCCGAACAGGGGCCGCACGGGCCGGTGTCACCCATCGCCCAGAAATTATCGCTGGTCGGGATGCGGATGATCTTGTCGTCGGAGAGACCCGCGATCTTCTTCCAGAGATTAAAGGCTTCGTCGTCGGTGTGATAGACGGTGACCAAAAGGCGCTTGGCGTCGATGCCGAATTCCTTGGTGATCAGCGTCCAGGCATGCTCGATCGCCTGCTCCTTGAAGTAATCGCCGAAGGAGAAATTGCCGAGCATTTCGAAGAAGGTATGGTGGCGCGCGGTATAGCCGACATTGTCGAGGTCGTTATGCTTGCCGCCGGCGCGCACGCACTTCTGCGCGGTCGACGCCGTCTTGTAGGGGCGCTGCTCGAGGCCGGTGAAGACGTTCTTGAACTGCACCATGCCGGCGTTCGTGAACATCAGCGTCGGGTCGTTGCGCGGCACCAGCGGGCTCGATGAAACGATCTCGTGGCCGTTCTTCTTGAAGTAGTCGAGGAAGGTCGACCGGATTTCGTTCACACCGCTCATGCTATGCCCTTCAGTGCTGCCCAAGGCAGGTCAAATCTTGAAAATTCAGTGGCTTTTATCGCTGACGTTAACCACTGTCCAGCAGACAAACAAAACCGGCTGCATTCTGATCAAGGAATGCAGCCGGCTTTGAACTATTCAGTCGTGGATCGAGGCTTATTCGCCGTCGGAATCGTTGGCGTCGGGACCGCCATTTTGCAGCTGATCGGCGATCAGGCCGGCGTTCTGGCGGATCGAGGTTTCGATCTCGCGCATCAGCTCGGGATTATCCCGCAGGAAGGTCTTGGCGTTCTCGCGGCCCTGGCCGAGACGCTGGCTATTGTAAGAGAACCAGGCGCCGGACTTCTCGACGATGCCTGCCTTGACGCCGAGGTCGACCAGCTCGCCGGTCTTCGACACGCCTTCGCCATACATGATGTCGAATTCGACCTGCTTGAAGGGAGGCGCCATCTTGTTCTTGACGACCTTGACGCGCGTCTGGTTGCCGATCACCTCCTCGCGCTCCTTGACGGCGCCGATGCGGCGAATGTCGAGGCGAACCGAAGCGTAGAACTTCAGCGCGTTACCACCAGTCGTCGTTTCCGGCGAACCGAACATGACGCCGATCTTCATGCGGATCTGGTTGATGAAGATGACCATGGTCTTCGACTTCGAGATCGAGGCCGTCAGCTTGCGCAGCGCCTGGCTCATCAGTCGCGCCTGCAGACCAGGAAGGCTGTCGCCCATTTCGCCTTCGATTTCGGCGCGCGGCGTCAGTGCCGCAACCGAGTCCACGACCAGCACGTCGACAGCGCCGGAGCGCACCAGCGTGTCGGTGATTTCGAGTGCCTGCTCGCCGGTATCCGGCTGCGAGATCAGGAGATTGTGCAGATCGACGCCGAGCTTGCGAGCGTAAACTGGATCGAGCGCGTGTTCGGCGTCGACGAAGGCGCAGATGCCGCCCTTCTTCTGGGCTTCCGCGATCGTCTGCAGCGCCAGCGTCGTCTTACCCGAGCTTTCCGGCCCGTAAACCTCGATGATACGTCCCTTCGGAAGACCGCCGATCCCGAGTGCGATATCCAGTCCGAGAGAGCCCGTCGAAACGGTCTCGATCTCGACCACGCCCTCGTTCGAGCCGAGCTTCATGATAGAGCCCTTGCCGAACGACCGCTCGATCTGTGAGAGTGCCGCTTCAAGTGCCTTGCTTTTGTCCACCGATTTGTCCTCTACAAGCCGCAATGTATTCTGTGACATTCGATCCACCTTTAGGTTATTGAAGCCGCTCAAGCAATGTCGCCGCCGATGTCGATTTTGTACCGCATTTGTTCTCATCGCGCAAGTGCTGTTCAAAGCATTGAAAGAAAGAGGTAAAACGGCCTGTGTTCTACATTTGTTTTATCCATGCAAAGCAAGAGCTTACAGCACCTGGACGGCGGCTGACCGCGCTTCAGCAGGCCGCTCGATTCGGCCAAGACGGCATTTCGGAGCGATGAGATGAGCAAGAAGATTCTCGTTCTTGGCGGCGCCCATGTCGATCGCCGCGGCCGCATATCGGGCGCGACGGCAGATGGCGCCAGCAACCCCGGCTCCTGGTTCGAGGAAGCAGGCGGCGGCGGCTTCAACGCGGCCCGCAACCTCGCCCGCCTCGGCTTCGACGTTACGATGATCTCGCCGCGCGGCGGCGATCCGACCGGGGAGATGGTGAGCGAAGCGGCAGATCTCGCCGGCGTCAACGACCGCCCCTTCATCTTTCTCGACCGCAAGACCCCAAGCTATACCGCGATCATCGAGCGCGACGGCAATCTGGTGATCGCGCTGGCCGACATGGATCTCTACCGCATGTTCGTGCCGCGCCGCCTGTCGATCCGCTCGGTGCGCGACGCGTTTTCGGCGACCGACATGATCCTCTTCGATGCCAACCTGCCGGAGGAGACGCTGGTTTCGATCACCGCCCGTGCCAAAGCGCTCGGCAAGCCGGTGGCGGCGATCGCCATCTCGCCGGCGAAGGCGGTGAAGCTGAAGGCCTGCATTGATGGCATCGACTATCTCTTCCTCAACGAGGCCGAGGCCACCGCGCTGACCGGCGAGCGGCCGGAAAACCCCGTCCATTGGCCGTCACTGCTCGGTGATATCGGCCTCAGGGGCGGTGTCGTCACCCGGGGGCAGCGCGAGCTGATCGCCTTTTCCGCAGGCCACGTGGCGGCGCTGCAGCCGGCCAATGTCGAGCATGTGTCCGATGTGACCGGCGCCGGCGATTCCCTCGCCTCGGGCGTCATTGCAGCGCTTTTGCGCGGACTGCCGATGAACGAGGCAATCCGCGAGGGGGCCGCTGCGGCGGCGCTGACCGTCCAGTCGCCCAACGCGGTCAATGAAAATCTATCCGCCGATCTCCTAAAACAGGCTCTTGCTCTTGTCCCGCAGGCGAGAATTCTGCATTGAAACCCGATCAGACGAAATGGAAGATCCGATGACGAACACTCTCTCCTCCAAGCTGCCGATCACCTATTCCAAGGAAGTGGCGAGCGCCAAGCAGCGTGGCGCGCCGATCGTGGCGCTCGAATCGACGATCATCACCCACGGCATGCCCTACCCCGGGAATATCGAGATGGCCCGCAGCGTCGAATCGATCATCCGCGAACAGGGTGCCGTCCCCGCCACCATCGCCGTCATCCACGGCACGCTCCACATCGGGCTTGAAGCCGAAGAGCTCGAGCAGCTGGCCAAGGCCAAGGATGTGCTGAAGGTTTCGCGCGCCGACCTCGCCTTCGCGATCGCCGAGCGCCGCCATGGCGCCACCACCGTCGCCGCCACGATGATCGCCGCCGAACGCGCCGGCATCAAGGTCTTCGCCACCGGCGGCATCGGTGGCGTGCATCGCGGTGCCGAAGAGAGCTTCGACATCTCCGCCGACCTCGAAGAACTTGCCCGTACCGGCGTTATCGTCGTCTGCGCCGGCGCCAAGGCGATCCTCGACGTACCGAAGACGCTGGAAGTGCTGGAAACATCAGGCGTTCCCGTGGTCACCTACGAGAGCGAAGAATTCCCGGCCTTCTGGTCGCGCTCCTCCGGCCTGCGCAGCCCGCTGACGCTGAACAGCCCGGCGGCCATCGCCAATTTCCAGACGGTGCGCGAACAGCTCGGCATCGACGGCGGCATGCTGATCGCCAACCCGGTGCCTGAAGCCGACGAGATCCCGGCCGAAGAGATGGAGATCTACATCCAGCGCGCGCTTGATAGCGCCGAACGCGATGAAATCTCCGGCAAGGCGGTAACGCCCTACCTGCTGAGCACCATCTTCGACCTCACCGATGGCCAGAGCCTGAAGACCAATATCGCACTGGTGGAAAACAACGCCCGCCTCGCCGGCGAGATCGCGGTTGCGCTCAACGCCTGATATTTGATGGGGTGTGCCGCCGTGGCATGCCCCATTCATCCAGCGGCCTTCGCCAAATCATAAGATTGGAGCGAGCGGTCGCCTCCAGCCAATCTCCCTCCTTGTGGGGGAGATGTCCGGCAGGACAGAGGGGGGCTTCACACGGCACGCCCTATACAGGGACCGCCGACCGGCACAACGCTGCCAGCGCCCTCACCTACCCCTCAAGCGTCTCCTTGACCACCACAGCCAGCTGCTTCAGCGAAAACGGCTTCGGCAGGAAGCCGAACTTGGACTCTGGCGGCAGGTTGCGGGCGAATGCGTCCTCGGCATAGCCCGAGACGAAGATGAACTTCAGATCCGGATATTTCTTGCGCAGTTCGCGCAACAGCGACGGCCCGTCCATTTCAGGCATGACGACGTCGGAAACGACGATATCCACCTTGCCATCGAGTTCGTCCATGATGTCGAGCGCTTCGACACCCGATCCCGCTTCGTGAACCGTGTAGCCGCGCGTCTCCAGCATGCGCTTGCCGCCGCGACGCACCGCCTCCTCGTCTTCGACCAGGAGGATGACCGCAGATCCCGTCAGATCCTCCGGCTGCTCCGCCTTCGCCGACGACAGAGCAACGACGTTGTCTGCGCTTGGGGTGACCGCATCGGCCTCGGCAGCAATCGCCGGCTCGACGATGTGACGCGGCAGGAAGACACGGAAGGTCGTGCCCTTGCCGACTTCCGATTCCGGCTGGATGTAGCCGCCGGATTGCTTGACGATGCCGTAGACCATCGCAAGCCCAAGACCCGTGCCCTTGCCCACCTCCTTGGTGGTGAAGAAGGGTTCGAAGATCTTGTCCATGATCTCAGGCGCGATGCCGGTGCCGTTGTCGGACACCTCGACCAGAACCATGTCCTCATGCGGCATGTAGGAGTAATTGAAGGCAGCGACCTCGGCGGCCGTCGCGTTCTTCGTGCGCACCGTCAGCTTGCCGCCCTCCGGCATCGCGTCGCGCGCATTGACGCAGAGGTTGATCAGCACCTGCTCGAACTGCGACAGGTCGGTCTTCACGGGCCAGAGATCGCGCCCGTATTCGACGTCGAGCTTGACATTGGTGCCCGACAGCAGCCGGTCGACCAGCATCCTCAAGTCGCCGACGACATCGGTCAGATTGAGCACGCTCGGCCGCATTGTCTGCTTGCGCGAGAAGGCGAGCAACTGGCGCACCAGCACGGCGGCGCGGTTGGCGTTGCGCTTGATCTCCATCAGATCCGCAAAACCAGGATCGGCCGGCCGCGCCTGCAGCAGCAGATGGTCGGAGGAGAGCAGGATGGCGGTCAGCACGTTGTTGAAGTCGTGCGCGATGCCGCCGGCGAGCGTGCCCACGGCGTTCATCTTCTGCGTCTGCGCCATCTGCGCCTCAAGCGCCTTCTGCTCGGTCACCTCGACGGCGTAGACGATCGCCGCCTCTTCCGGCGCTTCGTCGCTCTGGTCGATGACGGCGTTGACATAGAAGCGGAAATGCCTGTTGTCGTCGGCCTGCGTCTTGGAATCGAGCGGCGGAATGTCGCCCTGCCGGTCCTTGGCAGCGGCAAGCGCGCCTTGCAGCCTCGGCTTGTCGACATCCTGCACGATGGTTTCGAACAGCGCGCCGTTCTCGACGTCATCGCGCGACACGATGCCGGAGAAGAGTTTGAGGAACGGCGCATTGGTCCTGAGGATACGGCCGTCGCCATCGACGGAGGCGATCGCCATCGGCGTATTGTTGAAGAAGCGCGTGAAACGCATCGACGCAGCCGACGCCGACTGGTCGCCGTCAGTGCTGTCGCGCCGCGTGAGGACGATAGAGCGGCTCTCGCCTGGCGCACCGTCGCGCATCGAGGTGACGCTGTGAACGATCTGCACCGGAACGCCCTGGCCGTTCGATTTCTTCAGGTCGAGATCGAGCGTCACCGTCTTCTGCAGGCCGGGATCGGCCTGCACGGACTGGATCAGCGCCAGCCCCTCGCCGGCCACCATGTCGCCGATCGTCATCGAGCCGGGAATGAACTTGGTGAGGTCGATCCCCAGCCACTCGGCAAGCGTCGCGTTGAGATAGAAGATTTCGCCCTTGCGGCCCGCCGAAAAGAAGCCGGCAGGCGCGTGGTCGAGATAATCGATGGCGTTCTGTAGCTCCTTGAAGAAACGCTCCTGGTCGTCGCGCTCCGAGGTGATGTCGCTGATCTGCCAGATATGCAGCGGCCTACCGCCGCTTTCTTCGCTCTGCAGGATACGCGCCTTCAGCCGGTACCAATGAGCACCGGAACCGTTCGGCGATGGCCCGAGCGCGCGCAGCAGCCGGAATTCCTCGCGTCCCTCGCGGCCCTCGCGCAGCCCGTTCGAGAGCCTATACAGCGCCTCGTTGGATTCGCGGTGGCGCGACAGAAGCGCTTCCAGCGTCTGCACCTCGGTCGGCTTACGCGCGCCGGTCAGCGCGCCATAGGCGGCATTGGCGTAGACGATCCGGCCCTTCTCGTCGGTGATCAGCGATCCGTCGGGATGGCTGTTGAGAAAGGCGCGGGCAAGGCTGTCCGACTGACGCTGCGGCATCACCTCGATGAAGCCGATGATCGACGACACCAGGAAAAAGATGCCGACCATGGCCAGCACGCCGAGAACGCCGAGCACCATCTCGTTGTCGAGCGAGGTCTTGAACACCACGAAGGCGGCGGCGACGCCGATCAGCACCAGCGCCAGAAGCAGGATCCGCACGGCGGTTCCCGCGCGCCCTCCCCGGTCCACGAGCGGTTCGCTAAAATTGTCGGCCTGACGGGATTTCGTCATGTACTTCCTCGCATTGCCCGCCGGCCTTCATTCGTGACTAACAGACGAAGCAGGAATCAGGCGCCTTTTCCTTCTTAGCAATTTGCTGCCTCGCCAAAAACACCACACTCCATGAAGAGTGATTGAATTCACAAGCTACAGCGCCAGTTTTGCCGTTAAATGTAGATTGAGACGTTCCACAGACATTGCGT
This sequence comes from Rhizobium sp. FG113, assembly GCF_057809895.1. Taxonomy (NCBI): domain Bacteria; kingdom Pseudomonadati; phylum Pseudomonadota; class Alphaproteobacteria; order Hyphomicrobiales; family Rhizobiaceae; genus Rhizobium; species Rhizobium sp. FG113. The sequence goes on from NZ_JBMDKV010000010.1 coordinate 63,092, forward strand.
CGCATCGTTCGGTGACTGGACAAGCCGCCTCCCCCTTGTCTAGGAAGCTTAAAAATCGTCATGTGGTTGAACGCCGCAAAGGAGTACGTGACTATGTTCGATGGCATCATGGAATCTTATGGCAGCCGCTTCATCATTGCCGCGGGCGGCGTGGCCATCGCCCTGCTGCTGCTCGTCGCGGTCCTCTGGATCATGCGCAACCGGGCATCCTCGCCCTTCGTTCGCGGCGGCCGCAACCGCCAGCCACGTCTTCAGGTTCTCGACGCCGCAGCAGTCGACGCCCGACGCCGCCTTGTGCTGGTGCGCCGCGACGATGTCGAACATCTGATCATGATCGGCGGCCCCTCCGATATCGTCATCGAAAGCCGCATCCTGCCGGATGGGCAGATCGAGACCGTCAGCGAGCCGGCACGCCCGGAAGCACCGCAGCCGGCCGCCCCCAGCGAGCGGCCCGCCGAGCCCGTGATGACGTCCGCCGTGACTGAGCCCGAGCCCGTGGTCATTGTCCCACCCGCACCGCGCCCGGCCCCCACGCGCGGCCTGTCGCCGATCGAAGAGTTTGCGCCAAGCGCCGAGCGCCTGGACACCCCACCGATCGCGCCGCCGCCGGCACCGCAGCATCAGGTCTTCGAGCCCGAGATCGAACCCGCTCCGCGCCCCGTCCCCGTGCCAGCCGCGCCGGTATCGATCACGCCGGCACCCGTCGCACCACGCCCGCAGCCTCCGGTATTCTCGCGGCCGGAGCCTGCGCCGATCGAAACGGCCGAAGCCGTCGATATTCTCGATTCGGCGCGCCAACGCGTCCTGACGCCGCAGAGGATCGAGCCGCAGGTGATGAGCCCGCCCACGCCGCCGCAGCGCGTCGACCTCTATCCGCCGGCACCGCAGGCGCCAACGCCGCAACCAGCCGCGTTCCAGCCCGTCGCTCGCCCGGCGCCTTCAGCCCAGCCCAGCGATTTCCAGCGTGTTCTGGAAGAGGAAATGACGAGCAATCTGGCGGCTGAGCGCCCAATGGCAGCGCAGAACATGCCGATGCACAATGCGCCGCCGGTTCAGAGCGCGCCCGCTCGCCCCGCGCCCTCAAACATGCCGCGCCGCGATCCCGAGATGGCTCCGATCACCGGCGCCGACGCCGCCCTTCAAAACGAGGTGGCCCGTATCTTCGGCGAAATGAGCGTCAACCGCGACAAATGACCGGCGGCGGCAACTGCCGCCCCTTTCATGCAAACAAAAAGGCACCGCGCGATGGCGGTGCCTTTTTTAGTTTGTGATGTAACCGGGATTATTCGTCCCGGTAGACTTTTTCACGACGCTCGTGGCGTTCTTGCGCTTCGATGGACAGCGTTGCGATCGGGCGAGCGTCGAGACGCTTGAGGCCGATCGGTTCACCGGTTTCCTCGCAATAGCCGTAAGTGCCTTCCTCAATACGCTGCAGTGCGGCGTCGATCTTGGATATCAGCTTTCTCTGGCGGTCACGGGCGCGCAGCTCGATGGCTCTGTCCGTCTCGGACGACGCCCTGTCGGCGAGATCCGGATGGTTTGCGCTTTCCTCGGCAAGATGCTCGAGGGTTTCGCGCGCCTCTCTGAGGATGTCGTTCTTCCAGGCAATCAGCTTCGCCCTGAAATAGGCGCGCTGGTTACCGTTCATGAACTCCTCCTCTTCCGAGGGCACGTATTTGCTAAGATCGATCTTCTCACTCAACGCGATTCTCCTGAAGAACATCTCATCTGGCGGCTGTATATCCCGACCACGGCGTCCGATTCAAGCCCAATCCGCTAGGTAAACACATTTTTAAATCTGTCACAATTTTGAGCTAACAGGCTATTTTTACGTCACTATTTTTTAAAGCCATCGTTTCAGCTTGCCAGCTGAAGTAGCAGGGCCTGTGCAACTTGCCCACTGGATTCCGCTCGCCGGTTGACGAAGACACCGGGCTGGCGCTACTGAAATAGATCAATCGACCGGGGACTTTCCGATGACCGCAATCGTGCCGCCGCCTTCCCGGATTTATCTTTTGAGACATGCCGAAGCGGCATTTCCCGCCCCCGGCCAGAGCGATTTCGACCGCCCGCTGAGCGAGCGCGGTTATGCCGCGGCCGAGATCCTGGCCGAAAACGCGGCCGACAAAAGCTACAAGCCCGACCTCGTCGTCAGCTCCACCGCCATACGCTGCCGCCAGACGGCGGACGCCGTGCACCGCGCGATGGGCGAAAACCTCGATATCCGCTTCGTCGACGCGCTTTATAACGCGACGCCCGAAATCTATCTCGATATCCTCGGCGCGCAGCAGGACATGGGCGCCGTCATGCTCGTCGGCCACAATCCCGTCATCGAGCAGACGCTCGAAGCGCTGATCGGCCACCAGCTACTGGCGCAGGCGCTGCCGAACGGCTTTCCGCCGGGCGGTCTGGCGGTGCTCGATTTCGACCAGGGCCGCAACAACTGGCGCCTGATCGACTTCATGATCGACTGACAGGCGCGCAACCTTCTTTTTCTTCGGCGTGCCGGTTCCTATATGGCGTCTACCAGCAATCGGAATTTCGCCTTGCCGCCAAGCATGACATCCTTCACCGACGACGCGCGCATCGCCTTCGACACCCTGTCGGACCGCGCCTCCGGCCTCGTCAACCCGACGATCCGCCTCGGCGTCACCGGCCTTTCGCGGGCGGGCAAGACGGTTTTCATCTCCTCGCTGGTCCATAACCTCCTGCATGGAGGCCGCCTGCCGCTGTTCGAGGCCGTCCAGTCGGGCCGCGTCTCCGCCGTCCGGCTCGAAGAGCAACCCGACGACAGCGTACCGCGCTTCCAGTATGAGGATCACATCAAGGCGCTGGTGAAAGACCGCATCTGGCCCGATTCCACGCGCGCCATCTCAGAGCTTCGGCTGACAATCGATTACCAAAGCGCCAGCGGCTGGAGCCGCTTCTTCTCGCCAGGCAGGCTCTCGATCGACATCGTCGATTATCCCGGCGAATGGCTGCTCGACCTGCCGCTGCTGGCCAAGGACTACCGCACCTTCAGCGAAGAGACGATCGCGCTGGCCCGCACCGGCATCCGCACGGAACTCTCCCAGCCATGGCTGGCGCTGACCGACGATTGCGACATCGCCGCCCCGGCAGACGAAATGCGCGCCCGCGAGCTCGCCACGGCCTTCGCCGATTACCTCAAGGCCTGCAAGGCCGACGAGCGTTCCCTCTCGACTCTCCCACCTGGCCGCTTCCTTCTGCCTGGCGATCTCGACGGCTCGCCGGCGCTGACCTTCGCGCCACTGGTGCTGCCGCCGACGGGAAAGCCCGAAAAGGGCTCGCTCTGGGCGATGATGGAACGGCGCTACGAGGCCTACAAGTCCGTGGTCGTCAAGCCGTTCTTCCGCGAACACTTCTCGCGCATCGACCGCCAGATCGTGCTTGTCGATGCGCTCCAAGCGATCAATCGCGGCCCAGAGGCCGTGCAGGATCTCGAGCGCGCGCTGACGGACGTGCTCGCCTGCTTCCGCCCGGGCACGAACTCGCTGCTGTCGTCGCTGCTCGGCCGCCGCATAGACCGCGTTCTGGTCGCGGCCACCAAGGCCGACCACCTGCATCACGAAAGCCACCACCGCCTCGATGCGCTGACGCGTCGCCTCGTCGACCGCGCCATCCAGCGTATCGGCATGGCGGGCGCCGGCATCGACGTCATGGCGCTTGCTTCGGTGCGGGCGACACGCGAGGCGACCGTCAAGCGCGACGGCCACGAATTGCCCGTCATCGTCGGCACGCCGATCGAGGGCGAGACGATTTCAGGCGAAACCTTCGACGGCATCAGGAAGACCGCGATCTTCCCCGGCGACCTGCCCGAAGACCCCTCCGCCCTCTTTGCAAGCATCGAATCGGGCGACGAGAATGTCCAACTGCCCGACGTGAACGTCGTCCGCTTTCGCCCGCCGAGCCTTGAGGAGACCGGCGGCGGCATCAAGCTGTCGGTGCCGCATATCCGGCTCGACCGGGCCATGCAGTTTCTGTTCGGAGATCGCCTCGCATGATCAAGCCGCCCGCCGACCAGCCCCCGCGCCGCGCGCCTGCCGCCTTCGCCTATGAGGACGAACGCGAGCAACCGGAGGCCAAAACCGGCCGAACGCCGGAGCCCCGCAAGCCGGCCGCCTTCTCAGGCGAGATCACGCTGACACCAGACGAGGACGATCCCTTCATCAATCCTGAAAAGGACATCCCGGCCCTGCCCGTCGCCCAGCCGCGCAAACGCGGCACCTCCTTCGGCAAGATCGCGCTTGGTGCTTTTGGCGTGCTGTTCTCGCTCGCCTTCGGGCTCTGGACCGACAGCCTGATCCGCAACCTCTTCAGCCGCGCCGATTGGCTGGGCTACACCGCGCTTGCCGCCGTCGGCATCGGCATCCTGGCTGTCATCGCCATGGTCGTCAGGGAAACGGCGGGCATGATGCGGCTGGCCGCCGTACAGACGATCAAGGCCGAGGCGGAAGCGGCGATCCTCGAGACCAAGCCCGCCAAGGCGCGTGCGCTGGTCAAGAGCCTGGAGCATCTGCTGTCAAACAAGCCGGAGACCGCGCGCGGTCGCGCCACGCTGAAGGCGGCCGAGACCGACATCATCGACGCCCCGCATCTGGTGGCGCTCGCCGAACGCGAACTGCTCGCACCGCTCGACCGACAGGCCCGCAGCCTCATCCTCAACGCCTCAAAACGCGTCTCGGTCGTCACCGCCGTCAGCCCGCGCGCCATCGTCGACCTGCTCTACGTTCTCTACGAGGCCGCCAAGCTCATCCGCGCCATGGCCGATCTCTACGGCGGCCGGCCCGGCACATTCGGCATGCTGCGGCTGATGCGCGACGTTCTCGCCCATCTCGCCGTCACCGGATCGATCGCCGTCGGCGACAGCCTCGTCCAGCAGGTTCTCGGCCACGGCTTGGCATCCAGGCTCTCGGCGCGTCTCGGCGAAGGTGTGATCAATGGATTGATGACCGCCCGCATCGGCATCGCCGCCATGGACCTCTGCCGCCCGCTGGCGTTCCGCGCCCTGAAGCGCCCGGGAATCGGTGACTTCATCGGCGATCTCACGCCATCGATGACGAAGAGTGATGGCAAAGGGCGGAATTGAGCCGAGATCCGTAAACCATTCGCTCCGAACGGTCGACTTCATAAATCCGATGCGATTCAATAGCTTATGCGAGGCAGGCCAGTGGCCTTCGGGCACCGAAAAGCCCGCAAATGCGCCGCTGTCGCCCCATTAGAAACCAAGCATTAACCATTTTTCGGCAAAACTTGGCACCAGTTAAGCGATATGGTTCGCCAAGGAAAATCCATGTACTCGCGCAAGTTTCTCTATCTCTTCGGTCTCGCGGCAATCGCCCTGTCGCCATTTGCCGAAACGGCTCCAGCAGCCACCGCCGCCACGCGTGACAAGGCATTCTTCGAATCCGTCGCGGGCTCCTGGAGAGGTCCAGGCGAAATCGTCGCCGGCAAGTACAAGGGCACCAAATTCACCTGCAACCTGATCGGCGAGCCCGTCACCGACGGCACCGGCGTCAAGCTCGACGGCAGCTGCCGCGTCGGCGTCTTCAAGCAGCCGATGAGCGCGCTGATCACCCAGTCCGGAAACAGCTACAAGGGCAAGTTCCTCGACGGCGCCGCCGGCAAGGGTCTCGACGTCGTCTCTGGCACCGTAACGGAAGACACCGTCGTGGTCGGCCTGAACCGTGCCAAGCTCAACGGCGCCATGATCGCCCGCGTCCGCGACGACAAGACGATGAACGTGACCGTCTCGGTCAAGGTCGAAAGCCAGATGATCCCCGTGATCGGCCTGACCCTGTCCCGCCAGGTCGACGAAATGACCGTCGGCTCGGTCGAATAATCAATAGAGACAAATGAAACACACGACGAAGCGGCCCAACGGCCGCTTCTTTCGTTTCAGGCGCCACGCCACCAATCCATGCTCTGATCGGCAACCTCGATCCCCTGGATATCGGCGCGAGCCAGCCAGTCGCGAACCGCGACACCCTTGACGATCAGATCGGGCGCGAAGTCGGCGAGCGGCATCAGCACGAAGCCGCGATCCGTCATCCGGGGATGCGGGAGCTCCAGCCTCGGCGCATCCTGGCTGATATCGTTGTATGTCAGCACATCGATATCGAGCGTGCGCGGCCCCCAGCGCTCGATGCGCTCCCGCTTCATGCCGCGCTCAATGTCGAGGCAGACATCGAGCAGCGCTTCCGGCTGAAGCGACGTCGACACTTCGGCGCAGCAATTGAAAAAGAACGACTGGTCCGTTTTGCCCCATGGCGGCGTGCGGTAGAGCCGGGAGACAGCGACGACGCGGCAATCCGCCCGCGCATCCAGCGCCTTGAGCGCCTGCGCCATGGAGTGGACGGGATCGCCGATATTGCCGCCAAGCCCAAGCGTGGCGGTCTCAAAAGCCATGTCAGACAAAATGTTCGACGCTCACCTGGACGAAATCAAGCACGCCGGGAACCGGCGCGTTCGGCTTGCGGACGGTAATCTTCGCCCGCTTGATCTGCGGGAACTTCTGACAGAGCCCCTTGGCGATATCGAGCGCCAGCGCCTCGATCAGATAACGTCGCTTGCCGGTGACGATTTCCTCGATGACGGTGAAGGCGATGCCGTAATTGACGGTATCATCGATCGAATCCGTCTCCAGCGCGGTGCCGGTCACGACATCGAGCTCGGCATCGACAAAGAAACGCTGCCCCAGAAACTCCTCTTCGTCGTGAACGCCGTGGCGGGCGAAGAAGGCGCAATTCTGCAAGGTGATAGTGTAGGTGGTGCTCATAACGTGCCCTTCCGCTCGAATGCGTCGCGTGCCTTCAGCATAGCATCAGTCACGGCAAGCGCGTCCCTGTTGATTGCGACATCGTGTACCCGAAAAATAGCGGCGCCCTTCAGTCTCAGGAGCACGCTGGTGGCCGCCGTGCCCGCATCGCGATCGGCCGCCTCGCGGCCCGTGACCGCACCGACGAACCGCTTGCGCGACGTGCCGGCCAGGATCGGAAAGCCAAGCCGCTGAAGCTCGTCGCAACGCGCCATCAGTTCGAGATTCTCTTGCGTATCCTTGGCAAAGCCGAAGCCGGGATCGAGAACGATGCGATCCCGCGCCACGCCGGCGCGTCCGGCGATCTCCAGGGACCGCTCCAGGAACAGAAATTGATCGGCGATAACATCATCCAGCTTGTCGCGGTCACGGCCCGTATGCATCACACAGATCCCCGCGCCGGTCTTCGCCGCGATATCGGCGATGTCAGGCTCCTTCTGCAGACCGAAGACATCGTTGACGATATGCGCACCGGCCTCGACGGCAAGGCGCGCGGTCTCGGCGCGATAGGTATCGATGGAAATCAGCGCCTCGGTCTTGCCGCGCAGCGCCTCGATGACAGGCAGCACCCGCGCCTGCTCCTCCCGCGCATCGACGCTCTCGGCATCCGGCCGCGTGGATTCGCCGCCAATGTCGATAATGCCGGCACCAGCCTCGACCGCATCCAGCGCATGCGCCACGGCCTTGTCGACGCTGTCGTAGCGACCGCCGTCGGAAAACGAGTCCGGCGTGACGTTGACGATCGCCATGATGACCGCGGTCGAGCCGAGCTCGATCTCGCGGCTGTGCCCGACGCGCCAGAAACTGCTGCCAAGCTTTGCCACCTGCATTCATCCTATCGATCGAAAAAACAGCGTCATCATATTGCGCTAGCGGTGGCTATGCCCCAAGCTCCCGCAAACTTCAACATGAGTATTTGCAGAATGCCGTCCGTGTCGCGTTATATGCCGCTCCTCCTCGCCATTTCCGTCTCGCTATCCGCTGGCTATCCCGCAAGCGCCGCCGTGGTGGCCACCAAGAGCTATTCCTATTTCAACATCAAAGGCAAAACCGCCGACGAACTGGACGAGCAGCTGAGCACGCGCGGCCCGACGGCCAACGGCTCGTCTGCCCGCCACCCCGGCGCCACCAAGATCCGTTTCGGCGGCGACGCCACCTATGTCGAGGAAAACGGCCGCTGCCGCGTCAGCACCGCGCGCGTGACCGTGCATACGCAGATCATCCTGCCGCGCTGGAACAACCGTCGCGGTGCCAGCCCTGAGCTGTCGATGATCTGGGACACGCTGTCGAGCGACATCAAGCGGCATGAGGAACGCCATGCCGAGATCGCCCGAACCCAGGCGCGCAACATGGAGCGCAAGATCCTGGCACTCCCCTCGCAGCCCAATTGCGAAGCCATGCAGGAGCTGGTGACGGAGGTATCGACACGTGGAATTGCCGAGCACGACAGGCTCCAGGCGCGATTCGATCAGGTCGAGGCGGTCAACTTCCAGAAGCGCATGCTGCGCCTGCTGAATAACCGCCTGAAACCATCGGGCGGCGAAAAATAGCTGATTCTCGGGCGAAAATCGACGGCCGAACCTTAGCCGCGCAATGAAAATTGTGCGAAACCGGCACGGCCCCAGCCAATGAATGGTAATTTCTCACCATAGATTTGTGAAACACAACGCGCTAATATTCAGTCATTCGAAAGTTCAGGTCCGTTAGCCGGGACTTTCGTTTTCTGGGTTCTCCTGGCGCGTTGCGAAGCCGCGGTCGATCCTCCCTTGGCCGTAGGTAATGCGCCTACCTCGCCTCGCTCGTCACATCGGCAAGCGAGGCTTTTTTTGGCCGGTTCATCCTCGGGAGGACTATGCTTCGGAGAATTAAGCCTGGCGTTCCGGCACGTGCACGGTCAGCCCATCCAGCGCCGCCTTCATGCGGATCTGACAGGAAAGACGCGAGGTCGGGCGAACGTCGAAGGCGAAATCGAGCATGTCTTCTTCCATCGCTTCGGGCGGACCGACGCGCTCGGTCCACTCCTCGTCGACGTAGACATGACAGGTCGCGCAAGCGCAGGCGCCGCCACATTCGGCTTCGATGCCCGGCACGGAGTTGCGCACGGCGTTTTCCATGACGGTCGATCCCTGATCGACATCAAGATCGAAGCGCGTACCGTCGAAAGCGACAATGGTCAGTTTGGGCATGGTGTTTTCCGGTGATCATCAATGGGATGGGTTTGGATTTTTACTTCCAACAATTACGCGAGGCAGTCAACAACGACCGCCCTTGTGCTCTTCATTCCAGATTTGGAAGCGACACGCTTGTCAGATTGCGCCACGCCAAGAGCAATAAAAAGACCCGCTGCTCCGCAATGGTGCAACGGGTCCCATGATCGAACACCTGATGGCGTCATTGCCGCCTAGCGGCAAAGCTTCAGGATGAAATTCTCCGCCTCGATGACGGCGACGCCGACGGCGGCCATGTTCGAAGCATCGCCGCAATTGCCCTCGAGCGCTTCGGCCGCGTCGCGAACCCTGAAGGCGCCGACGGCGCTTGCCGCGCCCTTGAGCTTGTGGGCGGCTGCTACGATCGCCTTGCCGTCGCCGGAAGACATGTCGTGCAGGCAAGCGCGCGCCTGACGCGCGAACATCTGCAGGACTTCAAGTTCAAGCGCCTTGTCGCCCATCGTCTGGTTGGCCAAGTGAACAAGGTCGACCGGCCGCTGTTGCGAGGGAACCTGTCCCTTGCCATGATCTGGCGCCGCGAACGCAATACTGACTGCTGCCATATGCCAATTCTCCCGTCTTAGGTCCCGCCGTTTGAATGATGTTGCGGGGGCGCAGTGCCAATCGCGTTAAATTCGGGCGCAATCAGGGCGAATTTCTCGTCATATGGTTAACGCCCGTCAAACACTTCTAACACATTGGATTTCAAGGCCGCGCTGGCGTTAATTCGGGTTAATCAAGCGTTAATAACTCGGCATTTGACCGAACGCATTAATTGTCTAGCAGGCCCGGATGTGTCACTACGATACGACTGGGAGAGCTCGGTTGTGGAAGCCTTTGCTCGCCAAGTGGATAATGGTAATGTTTTGATACCGTAAGTGTGCGAAAGCAGCTATCCACTCTGAAATGACATACTTATCCGCTCTACGAATTTTGGGCGGACAGGTTCAGAGGCAAGGTTTGTTCGGGTGACGCGGAAACCCGGATGCGTAGTAAACCGGCTGAGATGTAACGAGGCGTAACGGAATGGCGAACAACAAGTACAACGAATCGATCGAGGACAAGGCGTTCAAGGCGCTGGATGAAGCCCTGCAGATCGACTTCGAGGACGATGATACGCCGTCTCCACAAGTCAGGAAGCAAGACGCCTCGGAGGCAAAAGTGTCCGAAAAGCCAACTGTCCGCAATCAGCGTAAAGACGATGCCAAGCAGCAGCGCCCCGCCGCCACACCCCGCTCCCCGGAGCAGGGATCGCGCGCGCCGGCCTTTGCCGCCAACGACGGCAGCCGGGTCAGCCCCGCTTCGCTCTTGAAATCGCTCGACAACGGCTCCGCCCGTCCGGCGCTGCGCAACGCCACGCTCGTTTCGCTTTTGTGGATCGTCGGCGGCCTCGGCCTGATGTCGCTCCTCTATTCGCCACAGATCTGGCAGATCCGCTCGATTTCCGACCTAGTCGCCCTGCCCGGCGTGATCGCCGGTCTCGTCGGCATCATCATCCCGGTTCTCCTGTTCTACGCCTTCGCCATCATGATGGCGCGCGCCCAGGACATGCGAAACGCCGCCCGCTCGATGGCGGAAGTGGCGCTGCGCCTGTCCGAACCGGAAACAATCGCGTCGGAACGCATCATGACGGTCGGCCAGGCCGTTCGTCGTGAAGTCTCGGCCATGAACGAAGGCATTGAGCGCACCATCGCCCGCGCCTCCGAGCTCGAGACCCTCGTCCACTCCGAAGTCAACGCGCTGGAGCGCAGCTACGCCGACAACGAACTGCGCGTGCGCGGTCTCGTCCACGAACTCGGATCGGAGCGCGAGGCGATCGTCAACCACGCCGAGCGCATCCGCACCTCGATCGTCGGCGTTCACGACCAGTTGCGCGAAGACCTGTCGCTGGCCACCGAAGAAATCGCCGTTCGTCTTGCAACCTCGGGCGAAGCTTTCGCGTCGATGATCGATACGCGCGCCGCCACGATCACCGAGAAGTCGGAATCCGCCATCCAGTCGCTCGGCACCCTGCTTGCCGCCAAGACCGATTCGTTGCTGCAGACCCTGACCTCTTCCGGTTTCGCGCTCGCCAACGAGTTCGATAACCGCCTGGATTCGTTGACGTCCAGCCTCAGCGACCACGGCAACACCATTCTCAGCCAGTTCGAGACGCGTGCGTCCACGATGGACAGCAACGCCGAGAAGCTGAACGCTGCACTCAACGACCGCGCCCGCCAGCTGAACGAGATCCTGATCGCGCGCACCCGCGATATCAACGAGAGCCTGACCGGCGGCGAACGCACGATCACCAGCACGCTCGATGACGTTCTCGCCAAGCTGAACAGCACGCTCGACGAGCGCGGCACAAGCTTCCGCCACAGCCTGCAGTCCAGCGTCGATGACACCATCATGGACCTCGACCTGCGCTCCGGCTTCTTCGACGAGCGCCTGCAGGCGACCGTCGCCCAGCTGTCGACCTCCTTCGACGAACGCGTCGCCGAATTCGCCAACGCCTTCGACAAGCGCGCCGGCACGCTCGACACCAAGCTGATGGAGAGCCTGAACCGCATCAACGACACGCTGACTGGCGGCTCGGACTCGCTGAACGGCATCCTGAGCTCCAGCATCGAGCGCATCGGCTCGTCGCTGACCGACCAGTCCTTCGCGCTGACGACGGCGCTTTCGACCGGACGCGAAATCCTGGAAAGCACCCTCACCGACAAGGTGGACGAAGTGGCCAGCGCCATCGGCGCGCGCACCACGGAAATGACCTCGGCGCTCAGCCACGCCACCTCCGAAATCTCGCTGGCGCTCGCCTCCGGCACCTCTGAGCTTCACAACAACCTGTCGGCCCGCGCCACCGAATTCCGCGACACGCTGCTGTCGACGACGTCGGATCTGAGCTCGGCGGTTTCGGCCGGTACCGACCAGATCACCTCGGCCTTCGGCCGTGCCGATGAGCTGAACACCACGATCTCCAAGCGCGCTGAGGATATCACCCAGGCGCTGGATTCCGCCCATGAGCGCATCGACGACGTCATGTCGGCGCGCAGCGGCGTCTTCCTCGGCGCGCTGTCCGACAGCCAGTCGCGCTTCGAAAACACCCTTGCAAGCCGCTCGGAAGCGATCATCGAAGCCGTCACCGGCAGCCATGACCGCCTCGCCGATACGCTTGACGACAAGGCAATGGCGCTCGCGATCTCGCTCAACGAAAGCCAGAGCCGCTTCGAGGAGACGCTTGGCACGCAGGTCGATGCCATCGCCGGCTCCATCGCTTCCGGCCACGACCGTCTTGCCGAAACACTCGACGACCGCGCCATGGCGCTCGCCATTTCGCTCAATGAAGGCCACAGCCGTATCGAGGACACGCTCGGTTCGCATGCCGGCGCCATCTCGCAGTCGCTGGCAGCAGGCGAACGCAAGCTTGCCGACGCCATCGCTGAACGCAGCGCCGCATTCAACGCCTCCATGAACGAAGGCCGCAGCCTCATCGAGACCGCGCTCGACAGCCGCGCGGAAGCCATCTCGCAGTCGCTCGCCGCCGGCCAGGAGAAGCTAACAGAGGCGATCGACGACCGCGCCATGGCATTCGCCATTTCGCTCGACGACAGCCAGGGCCGGCTCGCCGATACGCTGGCGCACCACGCTGACGGCATCGCTGCCTCGCTCTCCAGCGGTCACGATCGCATTAGCGAAGCGCTCGAAGACAAGTCGATGGGCCTCGCGATTGCGCTCAACGAAGGCCACTCGCGCCTCGAAGACACGCTCGGCCGCCATGCCGGCAACATCGCGACCTCTCTCGCCAGCGGTCACGACCGGATCAACGAAGCCCTCGACGACAAGGCCATGGGTCTCGCGATCGCGCTCAACGAAGGCCATTCGCGCCTCGAGGATACGCTCGGCCACCATGCCGAAAGCATCGCGAACTCGCTGGTCAGCGGCCACGACCGGATCGAAAGCACGCTCTCGCAGAACGCCAAGTCGATCAACGACACGGTTGCCGACGTCCACGACCGCCTCGCCGACACGCTGGCCGAAAAGTCCATGGCGCTCGCCATCTCGCTCGGCGACAGCCAAAGCCGCTTCGACGAGGTTCTGGACGCGCGTACCAACGCGCTGATCGATAGCGTCGCCGGAGCCGAAGCCCGCGTCGCCGGCGCCTTCACCGACAAGGCCCAGGAAATCCGCGGCGCCTACACCGAAAACCAGCAGCGCCTGGAACGCACGCTCGCCGAGCACGCCTCCTCCATCTCCAGCACCATCACCGATGGCACTGATCGCATCGAAGGTGGCCTGACCTCGGCTGCCGACCGCTTCGAGGCGCTGACCGGCAATGCCACGACCAAGCTGGAAGACGGCCTCGTCTCGGCGCATGCCCGCATCCGCGCCACGCTCGATGACCGCACCCAGGCCATCAACTTGACGCTCAACGAAGCGCACAACCAGATCGGCGAAACGCTCTCCGACCAGGCGACGACCATCGGCGCCTCGATCGCCGCAAGCGTCAGCATGCTTGAAATGTCGCTGGAAGATCGCGAAGCCTCGATCCGCCAGGCGATCGACAACAGCGCCCAGTCGCTGGAAGACCGCCTGCGCGACAGCACCGGCAACATCGCCGGTCGCTTCCAGACCGCAGCCGACGAAATCTCCCGCTCTACCGAGAGCTTCGCCTCGCACCTCGACCAGTCGATCGAGGGCATGACCGGCCGCTTCGCCGATACCGGCTCGCGCGTCGAAGCCGGCCTCGCAGCACTTGAAAACCGCATCCGCGACGGCGTCGGCGGTGTTGCCCAGCAGGTCGATGCCGCAGGCGAACGCCTGACCGGCACGCTGACGGATGGCATCTCCAGGCTCGGCGCGCTGAGCGACGAGACCTCCGGCCGCATCGCCTCCGCCGTGGATGACAGCATTGCCAAGTTCTCCGAGACGATTGATGGCCGTACCAGCCACCTCGCCTCCGAGATCGACAGCCGCGCCGCCAGCCTGACTGATGGCATCGACGCCCGCACCGCAGGCATCGGCGAAGCCATGGACCGTGGCACCGCCAAGATCGACGAACGCCTGTCCACCATGGACCGCGCGCTCAACGTCGGCCTTGATGCCGTCAACCGCACCATCGAAGGCAAGGCTGCCGGCCTCGCCGCCTCGCTGCGCAGCGCGGTTGCCGACACCACGCAGGGCATGGACGAAGAAGCCACGCGCGCCGCGGCCTCCCTCAGCCAGACCGGCCAGCAGTTCGCCGAAGGCCTCGACGCCAAGAGCAACGATTTCGCCCGGTCGATGGGTGAGCGCTCCGAGCAGATCGTCGGCCGCGTCTCCGAGGCGCAGAACCGCCTCGCCGGCCAGGCCGCGGCCGTCGCCCAGACCTTCTCCGAAGCGGGCAACGCCATCATTAACAAGGTGGCCGAGGCCGAAACGCTGGTCAGCGGCCAGGTCGGTGCCATCTCCAAGGCACTGAACGACGCGCAGAACACCTTCGCCAGCCACGGCACCGATATCCGTACGACGATCGCAAGCGCCAGCGAAGAGATCGCCTCCACCATGGCCGATGTCGACCGTGCGCTCGAAGCACGCGGCAATGCGATCCGCAGCGGCCTTGAAGAGCGCTCGCGCGAACTCGATGGCACGCTCAACACGGTTGAGCAGGCGCTCGAAGCGCGTGGAAGCTCCATCCGCGCCGCCCTCGACGACCGCACCCGCGAGCTGAACTCCATGCTCGCAGGCCGCACGACCGAATTGTCGCGCATTCTCGACGAGACCGCCCGCCCGATGATCGATCGCTACGCGCAGACCGGCCGCGACGCCGCAGCGCAGATCACGTCTGCCGGCGAACAGAGTGCTGCACAGATCACCGCCGCCAGCGAGCAGAGTGCCGCACAGCTCACGGCGGCGAGCGACCAGAGCGCCGAGCGCCTGCGTGCCGAAAACACCGCTTTGATCGACGCGATCAACGCCCGCACCGAACGCGCCACCTCGGCCGTCGATGCAATCGAAAACAGCCTGCTCTCCAACGTCAACCGCCTGATCGACCGCCTGTCCGACAACAGCATGGTCATGGGCCAGATGATGAGCCGCGCGGCCGAAGAGCTGAGCGCAGTGGACGGCCGCCTCGGCGACACCACCTCGCGCTTCACCGACTCGGCCTCCAAGGCGGCTGAAATGGTCGCGGCCTCGACCCGCCTTCTCGAAGGCAAGGTCGATCGCCTGTCCGACATCTCCGGCCAGACGCTGTCGCAGGTCGGCAGCATCATCGGCCGCTTCGACGAGCACTCCAAGGTTCTGACGCAGGCCTCCAGCTTGCTCGGCGCCGCCCAGTCCAACCTCGTCTCGACGCTGGAAGATCGCGAATCCGCGCTGCAGACGCTCTCGGTCGGCCTCGTCCAGCGCTCGGAAGACATCGAAAAGACGATGCGCGCCCTCGGCAGCATGGTCGACTCTGCCTTCGATCGCGCCGAACAGCGCTCGAACCAGGTCAGCCACAATCTGCGCCAGGACGTCCAGTCCTCCTTCGCCGATATCAGCACCACGCTCTCGGATGCCGAAAAGCGCGCCGCCGAAGCAGCCGAAGCGATGCGCAGCAGCGTCAGCAAGGCCAGCGAAGACGTCAACGCGACGCTCGACACCACGCTTGGCAATGCCGAGCGCCGCTCCGGCGAACTCGCAAACCGCGTTCGCGGCGGCCTGACGGCGTCGCTGTCGGAAGTCGAGCGCATGATGGGCGACGCAGGTCGCCTGTCGGATGGCGCGGCACAGCAGATGCGTGAATCGCTGCGCGAAGCCGTCGACGAGGCCGTCGCCCGCTTCTCCGGCGCCACCGAGGAAATCCGCCGCTCCGCCGGCGATATCCGCAAGGAACTGGACATGACGCGCAGCGAGCTGAAGCGCGGCGCATTCGACCTGCCCGAGGAAGCCAAGGAGAGCGCCGCCGCCATGCGCCGCGCCGTCTCCGAGCAGATCAAGGCACTGCAGGACATCTCGCACATCGTCGGCCGCTCGACGCAGCAGCTCGAGGTTTCCGAGCCAGCCGCCCGCACGCTCGCCCAGCCCCAGCAGCCGCAGCCTGCCCCGCGCCAGGCGCCGGTGCAGCCCGCGATCCAGCAGCAGCCGCAGCCGGCTCCCGTTCCGGCCCCGGCCCCCACGCCGCTGCCGACCCCGGCCGCCGCCGCCATCCCGCCCTCCTCGATCGAAGGCTTCGGCCTGCGCGGTTCGCTCGGCACTGCGGCAGCAACGCCTGCGACGCCGCAGCGCGCTCCTGCTGTGACCCAGGCGCCTGCCGCATCGCCGGCATCCGGTGGTTGGATCAGCGACCTGCTGCGCGGCGCATCGCGCGACGAGAGTGCAGAAGAAGCAGTTGCCCGCCAGCCGGCACCCCGCGTAGAGGCACCAGCACCCCAGGCGCCGCGCGCCGGCGACAACCGCAATCCGCGCCATGTGGTGGAATCGCTGAACTCGCTCTCCGTCGACATCGCCCGCGCCATCGATCACGATGCCTCGGTCGATCTGTGGCGCCGCTACCAGCGTGGCGAACGCGACGTCTTCACGCGCCGCCTCTACACGCTGAAGGGCCAGCAGACCTTCGACGAGATCAAGCACAAGTATGACCGCGAGCCGGAATTCCGCACCGCCGTCAACCGCTACATCGCCGACTTCGAAAAGCTGCTCGCCGACGTCGCCCGCACCGACCGCGACCGGACGATCACCCAGTCCTACCTGACCTCCGACACCGGCAAGGTCTACACCATGCTCGCCCACGCGGCAGGCCGCCTGAACTAAGGCGCAACGAGAGACAAACAAAAAGGCCGCATCGGAAACGATGCGGCCTTTTTGTTCTGTTGGCTTGGGCTGAACGCTCAATGTCCGCAACCATCGCCGCACCAGATAACGGCGCCGGAAGCTCACTCCGCGGCAGCATTCTCCGTCAGCAAATGGCAAAGACTTGCCATTACCTCAGCAGCCTCCTTCAGCCCGGAGGCCACCACATGATCCGGCACGCCGTCGTCGATCAGCGTCGCAAGCTCTGCGAGGTCGTAGACGATGTGGCCGCGCCGTAGCTCGTTCTGGGCGAGATCGATGCCCAGTTCGGCATGCATGCGATGGATCGCTCTCGCGGCCGATATGACGAGCATCCGCTTCTGCGAGGCGTCGGCCACGTCAAGGCGATCCGAGGCTCGCGCGGTCTCTTGCGATTGCAGCAGATACGGGTGCATGACGTCCTCCTACTGGTCATCGAGCGATCGGCGGGCAGATCCTCCATCATGCCAGCGAATCGCCATTTAGTTGCATACTGAGGAATATTCACCAAAAACAACGCGGACTGCAACCCAGGGATTTATCAAGAAAAACAACATCTCTTTCGCCGTCCGCAGAGCCATCGACGTCCGCGCGGAAAGCTCGCTGAGAGCGGCGCCAAGGCCTCCGCAAGTCAAACAAAAAGGGCCGAACCCATAAGGTCCGGCCCTTCTATTTCAATTCACATCCACCCACCGGAAACCCGGTACGCGGAATTCTTACGCCTCGGCGTCCGGCGGCGTTTCGTCACCGGCCTCTGCGGCAGGCTCCTCGCCCGGCACAACGGCGGTCTCGTCGCCGTTCTCGGCACCTTCCTCGACCTCGTCTTCCGGATCGCGGATGCGCTCGACCGATACGACCTTCTCGTCCTTGGCGGTCGAGAAGATGGTCACGCCCTTGGTCGCGCGGCTGGCGATGCGGATACCACCAACCGGCACGCGGATGAGCTGACCACCATCCGAAACCAGCATGATCTGGTCGTTGTCGTCGACAGGGAAGGCGGCGACGAGTTCGCCGATTTCGCCCGTCTTCGACGTATCGGTGGCGCGGATGCCCTTGCCGCCACGGCCGGAGATGCGGAAATCGTAGGACGAGGATCGCTTGCCGTAGCCCTTCTCGGAAACCGTCAGCACGTACTGTTCGCGTGCCTTCAGCTCTTCGTAGCGCTCGTCGCTCAGCTGTCCCTCTTCGGTGACTTCCTCACCGACGAGCGCGATTTCTTCCGCCTCGCCCGTCGTCAGGCGACGCTCATTGGCAGCGCGCTTGAGGTAGGCGGCGCGTTCCCACGGCTCGGCATCGACATGGCCAACGATCGTCATCGAGATGATGCGGTCGTTGTCGCCGAGGTTGATCCCTCGTACGCCGATCGAGTTGCGGCCCGCGAAGACGCGGACGTCGTCGACCGCAAAGCGGATGCACTGGCCGAGCGCCGTCGTCAGAAGCACGTCGTCATGCTCGGTGCAGGTCTCGACGGAGAGGATTTCGTCGCCCTCTTCCTCGAGCTTCATCGCGATCTTGCCGTTGCGGTTGACCTGGACGAAGTCGCTGAGCTTGTTGCGGCGCACGGTGCCGCGCGTCGTCGAGAACATCACGTCGAGCGTTGCCCAGCTGTCCTCGTCCTCCGGCAGCGGCAGGATGGTGGTGATGCGCTCGCCTGGAGCCAGCGGCAGCATGTTGATCATCGCCTTGCCGCGAGAGGTCGGCGTGCCGATCGGCAGGCGATAGACCTTTTCCTTGTAGACGATGCCGCGCGAGGAGAAGAACAGAACTGGCGTATGCGTGTTGAGCACGAATAGCTGGCTAACGAAGTCTTCGTCACGCGTGGTCATGCCGGAGCGACCCTTGCCGCCGCGGCGCTGTGCGCGATAGGTCGTCAGCGGCACACGCTTGATGTAGCCGAGATGCGAGACGGTGACGACCATGTCCTCGCGGGCGATGAGATCTTCATCGTCCATCTCGAGACCGCCATCCATGATCTCGGTGCGGCGCGGCGTGCCGAACTCGTCGCGGACAGCAGCAAGCTCGTCCTTGACGATCGACTGGATGCGCACGCGCGACGACAGGATATCGAGGTAATCCTTGATTTCCTCGCCGATCTTGTTGAGTTCGTCGCCGATTTCATCGCGGCCAAGGGCCGTCAGACGGGCGAGACGCAGTTCGAGAATGGCCCGTGCCTGCTCTTCCGAGAGGTTGTAGGTCATGTCTTCGTTGATGCGGTGACGCGGATCGTCGATCAGGCTGATCAAGCTTTCGACGTCATGCGCCGGCCAGCGGCGGGTCATCAGCTCTTCGCGGGCGGACTGCGGATCCGGTGCCTGGCGGATGACGCGGATGACTTCGTCGATATTGGCGACAGCGATCGCCAGACCGACCAAGACGTGCGCGCGCTCGCGAGCCTTGCGCAGCAGGAACTTCGTACGCCGGCTAACGACTTCCTCGCGGAACGAAACGAAGGCGCGCAGCATGTCGAGCAGCTGCAGCTGTTCCGGCTTGCCGCCGTTCAGCGCCACCATGTTGCAGCCGAAAGAGGTCTGCAGCGGGGTATAGCGATAGAGCTGGTTCAGGATGACGTCGGCATTGGCGTCGCGCTTCAATTCGACGACGACGCGATAGCCCTGACGGTCGGATTCATCGCGCAGGTCGGAGATGCCCTCGATGCGCTTGTCGCGCACCAACTCGGCCATCTTCTCGATCATCGTCGACTTGTTCACCTGATACGGGATCTCGGTGATGATGATCTGCTCGCGATCGCCGCGCATCGGCTCGATCGTCGCGACACCGCGCATGATGACAGAGCCGCGACCCGTCTCGTAGGCCGAGCGGATGCCGGAACGGCCGAGGATCTTTGCGCCGGTCGGGAAGTCTGGACCAGGGATGATCTGCATCATCTCGGGCAGTTCGATCGCCGGATCGTCGATCAGCGCGATACAGCCATTGATGACTTCGACGAGATTGTGCGGCGGAATATTGGTCGCCATGCCGACGGCGATACCGCCGGCGCCGTTGACGAGCAGGTTCGGGAATTTCGCGGGGACGACCACGGGCTCGGAGAGCGTGCCGTCGTAGTTATCGCGGAAATCGACCGTTTCCTTGTCGAGATCGTCGAGCAGCGAATGCGCGGCCTTCTCGAGGCGGCATTCGGTGTAGCGTTCGGCCGCCGGCGGATCGCCGTCGACGGAGCCGAAATTGCCCTGGCCGTCGATGAGCGGAAGGCGAAGAGACCAGTCCTGCGCCATACGCGCCAGCGCGTCGTAGATCGCGGTGTTGCCGTGCGGATGGTATTTACCCATCACGTCCCCGGTCACGCGGGCGCATTTAACGTATTTCTTGTTCCAGTCGATGCCGAGCTCGGACATGCCGTAGAGGATGCGCCGGTGCACGGGCTTGAGGCCGTCGCGCACGTCAGGAAGCGCGCGGCTGACGATAACGCTCATCGCGTAATCGAGATACGACCGCTGCATTTCCTCCATAATGGAGATGGGCTCGATGCCTGGCGGGAGCTTCCCGCCGCCGGGGGGTGTTTGCTCAGTCAAAATGGATCACATCTCTTCTAGAATCACTTGAAGATTTATAGCGGAAAGGCTGTTCCTAAGCCAATTTTGCAGGAAGTTTTGAACAGGCTTTTACGGTCTAATCAGGGCAAATCGAGGCTTATCCGCCCCAGTCACCATCACGCACGCCGCGACATTTGCAAAATCGGTTTGCCCACATCACAATCGCGCGAAAACCAAGCCCGGATATGGGTATACGGAGACATGATGGCAAGCGCCGACCAACTGATCAACGCCTTCACAACCCTGCTCGTGACGATCGATCCGCCCGGCCTCGCGCCGATCTTTCTCGGCCTCACGGTCGGCATGAGCAGAGCCCAGCGCAAGCAGGTGGCGTTGCGCGGCACGATCATCGCTTTCATCATTCTTGCCGTCTTCGCACTCTTCGGATCGAGCGTGCTTGGCGTGCTCGGCATCTCGATCGGCGCCTTCCGCATCGCCGGCGGCCTGCTGCTCTTCTGGATCGCCTTCGAAATGGTGTTCGAGAAGCGCCAGGATCGCAAGGAGAAGACGGGCACGGCCGCGATCACCGTCGACCATATCCAGAACATCGCCGTCTTCCCGCTGGCGATCCCGCTGATCTCGGGCCCGGGCGCCATCTCCGCGACCATTCTGATCGCGGGCTCGATGCAGACGGCTTTCGAACTCGCGCAGCTGATCATCGTGATCGCCGCAAGCCTGCTCTTGCTCTTCCTCGCGCTGCTGATCGCCGACCGGCTGGACCGTTTCCTCGGCGTCACCGGCCGCGCCATCCTGACCCGCCTGCTCGGCGTCATCCTGGCGGCGCTCGCCACACAGTTCGTCGTGGATGGCATCAAGTCGGCGATGAACCTCGTTCCCTCGCCCGTCTGAGCTTTCAGTTAAAACGCAAACGGCGCACCCCAAGGCGCGCCGTCTGAATCCTTGCGATCGGTTGCACGATCAAAACGGAATATCGTCGTCGAGATCGCGCGAGAAGTTGCCGCCACCGCCGGAAGACGAACCACCGCCCGAGCCGCCACGGCCCGACGACTGCGAAGGCGAACCGTAATCGTCGCCATAACCGCCGCCGCCACCGAAATCACCACCGCCGGCATTGCCGCCACGGCCACCGCCGTAACCGCCGCCAGAACGATCGCCGCCACCTTCGCCGCGTCCATCAAGCATCGTCAGCGTCGACCCGAAGCCCTGCAGCACGACTTCCGTGGAATAACGGTCCTGGCCCTGCTGGTCCTGCCACTTGCGGGTCTGCAGCGCGCCTTCGATATAGAGCTTGGCGCCCTTCTTGACGTACTGCTCGACGACCTTGCACAGGCCTTCGTTGAAGACGACCACGGTGTGCCACTCGGTCTTTTCGCGGCGCTCGCCGGAATTGCGGTCGCGCCAGGTCTCCGATGTCGCGATGCGGAGGTTGGCGATCGGCCGGCCGTCCTGCGTCCGACGGATTTCGGGGTCTGCACCCACGTTTCCGATCAGAATTACCTTGTTCACGCTGCCAGCCATACTTTTCACCTTCTTGTCGTGTTGCCGATATTGCGAAGATCGCAACATGCGCAACGAAATTGACAACACCTTACCCCATCGGCCTTCGCCGGTGTGCGGTTGAGCTTCGTTAATCCACAACGAAATTTGTTCTTTATTTGTTCTATTTTATCATTATCATCGTGTCAACGGAATCGAAAAGCGTGAACCACAGGGATATTCAGCCTCGACTCGCCAGCCGGCATCACTACATAAAGGCTCTTCTTATCCCCCCGAGACATTGAAGCAGAAGACGATGAGCGAACTGAAGACGATTTCAATCCGTGGCGCGCGCGAGCACAATCTGAAGGGCATCGACCTCGATCTGCCGCGCAACAAGCTGATCGTCATGACCGGCCTGTCGGGATCGGGCAAATCCTCGCTCGCCTTCGACACCATCTATGCCGAGGGCCAGCGCCGTTATGTCGAGAGCCTGTCGGCCTATGCCCGCCAGTTCCTCGAGATGATGCAGAAGCCCGATGTCGACCAGATTGACGGCCTCTCGCCGGCAATCTCGATCGAGCAGAAGACGACCTCGCGCAACCCGCGCTCGACTGTTGGTACCGTCACCGAGATCTACGACTATATGCGCTTGCTCTTCGCGCGCGTCGGCGTTCCCTATTCGCCGGCCACCGGCCTGCCGATCGAGAGCCAGACCGTCAGCCAGATGGTCGACCGCATCCTGGCCTTCGAGGAAGGCACGCGCCTCTTCATCCTCGCGCCGCTCGTGCGCGGCCGCAAGGGCGAGTACAAGAAGGAACTCGCGGAGCTCATGAAAAAGGGCTTCCAGCGCGTCAAGATCGATGGCCAGTTCTACGAGATCGCCGACGCCCCTGCGCTCGACAAGAAGTACAAGCACGACATCGATATCGTCGTCGACCGCGTCGTCGTGCGCGCCGATATCTCGGCCCGCCTTGCCGACAGCCTTGAAACCTCGCTGAAGCTCGCCGACGGCCTCGCCATCGCCGAATTCGCCGACAAGCCGCTACCGGTGGAGGAAACCGCCGCCGGCGGCTCCGCCAACAAGTCGCTCAACGAGACGCACGAACGCGTGCTGTTCTCCGAAAAGTTCGCCTGCCCGGTCTCCGGCTTCACCATCTCGGAGATCGAGCCGCGTCTCTTCTCCTTCAACAATCCGGCCGGCGCCTGCCCGACCTGCGACGGCCTCGGTGCGCAGCAGAAGATCGACGCCAACCTGATCGTGCCGGAACCCGAGCGGACGCTGCGCGACGGCGCGATCGCTCCATGGGCCAAGTCGTCCTCGCCCTATTACAACCAGACGCTGGAAGCGCTCGGCAAGCATTTCGGCTTCAAGCTCGGCGCCCGCTGGAACGACCTCTCCGCCAAGGCGCAGGACGTGATCCTCAACGGCACCGAGGAGAAGATCGAGTTCCATTATGTCGATGGCGCCCGCTCCTACACGACGCACAAGAATTTCGAAGGCATCATCACCAACCTCGAGCGCCGCTGGAAGGAAACCGACAGCGCCTGGGCGCGCGAGGAGATCGAGCGCTACATGTCGGCAGCACCCTGCCCGTCCTGCAACGGCTTCCGCCTGAAGCCGGAAGCGTTGGCCGTGAAAGTCAACAAGCTGCATATCGGCCAGGTCACCGACATGTCGATCCGGATCGCCCGCGACTGGTTCGAGACGCTGCCTGACAGCTTCAACGCCAAGCAGAACGAGATCGCCGTCCGCATCCTGAAAGAGATCAGGGACCGCCTGCGCTTCCTGAACGATGTCGGCCTCGAATATCTGAGCCTCTCGCGCAACTCCGGCACGCTCTCGGGTGGCGAAAGCCAGCGTATCCGCCTGGCCTCGCAGATCGGCTCCGGCCTCACCGGCGTTCTCTACGTGCTCGACGAGCCATCGATCGGCCTGCACCAGCGCGACAACGCCCGCCTGCTGGAAACGCTGAAGCACCTGCGTGACATCGGCAACACCGTGATCGTCGTCGAGCATGACGAGGACGCCATCCTGCAGGCTGACGACGTCGTCGATATCGGCCCGGCCGCAGGCATCCATGGCGGCCAGGTCATCGCCCACGGCACGCCGCAGGACATCATGGCCAACCCGAAGTCACTGACCGGTAAATACCTGTCGGGTGAACTCGGCGTCACTGTTCCCGAGGAACGCCGCAAGGTGAAGAAGGGCAAGGAAATCAAGGTCGTCGGCGCCCGCGGCAATAACCTGAAGAACGTTACGGCATCGATCCCGCTTGGCGTCTTCACGGCGGTCACCGGTGTGTCCGGCGGCGGCAAGTCCACCTTCCTGATCGAGACGCTCTACAAGTCCGCCGCCCGCCGAGTAATGGGCGCGCGCGAAATCCCGGCGGATCACGACCGCATCGACGGCTTCGAGCATATCGACAAGGTCATCGATATCGACCAGTCGCCGATCGGCCGCACCCCGCGCTCCAATCCGGCCACCTATACCGGCGCCTTCACGCCGATTCGCGACTGGTTCGCCGGCCTGCCGGAAGCAAAGGCGCGCGGCTATCAGCCTGGCCGCTTCTCCTTCAACGTCAAGGGCGGACGCTGCGAGGCCTGCCAGGGCGACGGCGTCATCAAGATCGAGATGCACTTCCTGCCTGATGTCTACGTCACCTGCGACGTCTGCCACGGCAAGCGCTACAACCGCGAAACGCTCGACGTCACCTTCAAGCAGAAGTCGATCGCCGACGTGCTCGACATGACCGTCGAGGAAGGCGTCGAGTTCTTCGCCGCCGTCCCCGCCGTGCGCGACAAGCTGCAAGCCCTCTTCGATGTCGGCCTCGGCTACATCAAGGTCGGCCAGCAGGCGAACACGCTGTCGGGCGGCGAGGCCCAGCGCGTCAAGCTCGCCAAGGAACTCTCGAAGCGCTCGACCGGCCGCACGCTCTACATTCTCGACGAACCGACCACCGGCCTGCACTTCCACGACGTGGCAAAGCTGCTG
This sequence comes from Rhizobium sp. FG113, assembly GCF_057809895.1. NCBI lineage: Bacteria > Pseudomonadati > Pseudomonadota > Alphaproteobacteria > Hyphomicrobiales > Rhizobiaceae > Rhizobium > Rhizobium sp. FG113. The sequence goes on from NZ_JBMDKV010000010.1 coordinate 87,890, forward strand.
GAAATGCTGCACGAACTGGTCAACCAGGGCAACTCGGTCGTCGTTATCGAGCACAACCTCGAAGTCATCAAGACCGCCGACTGGGTCCTCGACTTCGGCCCGGAAGGCGGCGACGGCGGCGGCGAGATCGTGGCGTCTGGCACGCCCGAGGCGATCGTCAAGGAAAAGCGGTCCTACACCGGCCAGTTCCTGAAAGAGCTGCTGGAGCGGCGGCCAGTGAAGAAGGTGCAGGCGGCGGAGTGAGCGATATCCTCTCCACGGTGCGTGTGCTGATCGCTGACGGCAAGTTCAGGGTCTCGGCACACGCACTGCAGGAGTTGTTGAACGACCATCTGCTGATCGAGCCGTTGGTGATGGATATATCGTCGGCGCTCGTCGTGGAGGAGTATCCTGAGTATCACAGGGGTTCCTGTGTTCTGGTCCTGCAGACGGACGAACGCGGACGCCCCATACATTTGCTTTGGGGCATCCCATCAGGCGCATCCGAACCGGCGGTGTTGATAACAGCATACATTCCCGATCCAGATCGCTGGAATGACGATTTCACCAGGAGGAAGCCACAATGACGAGACAGGCGTCGCAACTCATTCGTGAGGGGGAATATGCCGCCGAGGTCGTCGTGGAGCTTCACGACGATGGCGGCGAATGGTCCCCGACGGTAAGCCCGGAAGATATCCGCAAGCTTGATCGCGTACGTCGGGCTCTTCGTGCGCATGATTTCGAAGGTGCCGAGAAGGATGGACGCGTTTACCGCCTCGTGCCGCGCGAGGCTGACTATCCGAAGAGCGGTTTTGGCGAAAACGAACAGGATGGATTGAAGTCATGAAAAAACCCGGCACCATTCGCGTCGGCATCGGCGGCTGGACCTTCGAGCCCTGGCGCAACCACTTCTTCCCGTCCACGCTGAAGCAGAAGGACGAGCTGAATTATGCCAGCCGGCAGCTGAAGGTCATCGAGGTCAACGGCACCTATTACAGCTCACAGAAGCCTGAGACTTTCGCCAAGTGGGCGGCTGATGTCCCTGAAGGCTTCATCTTTTCGCTCAAGGCCAGTCGCTTCAGCACCAACCGCAAGATCCTCTCCGAGGCCGGTGAATCGGTCGAGCGTTTTCTCGGCCAGGGCATCGTCGAACTCGGCCCGCATCTCGGCCCCATCCTCTGGCAGTTCGCGCCGACGAAGAAGTTCGAGCCGGAGGATTTCGAGGGTTTCCTGAAGCTCTTGCCGGACAAGCAGGATGGCCTGCCGCTGAAGCATGTGGTCGAAGTCCGCCACGACAGCTTCAAGGTGCCTGAGTTCGTGGCGCTGCTGGCGAAATACGGCGTCGCCCCGGTTGTCGCCGAACATTTCGATTATCCGATGGTGGCGGATGTCACCGCCGATTTCGTCTATACGCGCCTGCAGAAGGGCTCGGACGAAATCAGGACCTGTTACCCGCCGAAGGAGCTGAAAGCCTGGGCCAAGCGCCTGGAGACATGGGCCGAGGGCAAGGTGCCTGATGATCTGCCGCTTATCGATAGCGACCGCAAGGTCAAGGTCGAGCCGCGCGACGTCTTCGCGTTCATGATCCACGAAGGCAAGGTCAACGCCCCCTTCGGCGCCATCGCGCTGCAGGAAGAGGTCGGCAAGTAGTCAGAGTGGCAAGACGTGGCTGACGAGGTCTTCCGCCGTCAGTCCCTTGCCAGCCCGGTTGCCCGCTTCGGCGTGCATGTAGACGCCGGCGGCGGCCGCCTCGAAGGCCGGCAGCCCCTGCGCCATCAGAGCGCCGATTATCCCCGCCAGCACATCGCCGGAGCCGGCGGTGGCTAGCCAGATCGGCGCGTTGGTGTTGATCAGCGCCCGACCATCCGGCGAGGCGATCACGGTGTCGGGCCCCTTGTAGACGATGGCCGCATTGGCCCGCGCCGCGGCCGCCAGCGCCTTGTCGGCCTTGCCGAGATTGGCATCCGCAGCGATATCCGGAAACAATCGCGAAAACTCGCCCTCATGCGGCGTAAGAACCAGCCGCGTCTCGCCTTCCGCGAACAATGCGAACAGCGCCTCGGGATCCTCGCGGAAGGATGTGATGCCATCCGCGTCGAGAACCAGATGCCGATGGGACAGTGCTGCCACGAAACCACGCGCCTTCTCGCCTGCCCCGAAGCCTGGCCCGAGCACGAAGCTGCGCAACCGCTCGTCCTTCAGCCAATCCAGGAGCTCGGCGTCCCCATCGACGCCGTGCAGCATCACGGCCGTCAGATGCGTCGCGTTCTCGTCCATGGCATCCGCGGGCGAGGCGATCGTCACCAGCCCGGCGCCGGCCTTCAATCCGGACATGGCCGACATCCGCGCAGCACCCGTCTTGCCCTTCTCGCCCGAAAAGACGACGAGGTGGCCGCGCTTGTACTTGTGCGTCTCCTGCCCGGATGATGGCAGCCACCGCTGCCACCGTTCCGGCCGGTTCTCCGCCAGCTTGCCCGATGCCTGCCCACGCACGATGCGTGCAGGTATACCGATATCGAGCACCTCAAGCACGCCGGAAAGCTCCCGACCCGGCATCAGCAGATGCCCCGGCTTGCGTGTCATGAACGTGATCGTGCGCTCGGCGGCAAATGCCGCCCCCAGCATCATGCCCGTCCGGCCGTCGATGCCGGATGGCAGGTCGACGGCAAGCACCGTCAGGCGAGCTTTCTCGATTCTTGCGATCACCGCTATGACCGCCTCGGGCACCGCCCGCGTCAACCCAGCCCCGAACAGCGCGTCGATAACAACATCACCTTCGGCAGGCTGGTATTCCTCGATAGGCGCCCCTTTACCCGACCAACCGCTAAAGGCCCGCGCAGCGTCGCCCTTCAGCCGATCGGGATCACCCAGATGAAACAGCGCGACCTCTACACCGCTATCCTGCAGGCACTGCGCCGCCACATACCCATCGCCGCCATTGTTACCGGGACCGCACAACACGACGGCCCGCCGCGCAGAGGGATAGTACCGCAGGAAGGCCGCCGCCACCCTGGCGCCTGCCTGCAGCATGAGGCCGAAACTGTCGATGCCCGAGGCCGCAGCGGCGGCATCGACCGCGGTCATTTCTGCGGGGGTGAGGAGAAGGTCTGCGAGTTGATTGTCCATTCAGCCATTGAAGCAGAATCCGCCTAAAAAACAACCGATTGGCGCAAAATCTGGAAGATCATTATTTGTTCATTTGCACATATTTTAATCGTGACAACAAGCCAGAAAGAAAGCATGAGACATCGTGAATATTCCTCGTTTCGGTCGAAATTTAAGCTTTTCGCTTGCAACCTGCGCCGTTTTTGACAAAAAAATCGTTGAAATTGCTGAAAATCGCTCGACTTTCGGTCTCCGGCTGCCATTTCCACGAAGATTCCGCTTTCCAACTGGCACGATAACTGCATTCTATCGGGGGGTGGGTATGAGCCTGCTATAACGGGAGAAGCGGAGAGTCATTTTCTCATGAAAAAGATCGAAGCGATCATTAAGCCCTTCAAGCTGGACGAAGTGAAGGAAGCCCTTCAGGAAGTTGGCCTGCAGGGGATCACAGTCACGGAAGCAAAGGGCTTCGGTCGCCAAAAAGGCCACACGGAATTGTACCGTGGCGCGGAGTATGTCGTCGATTTCCTGCCGAAGGTGAAGGTCGAAGTCGTCCTCGCCGACGAGAACGCGGAGGCCGTCATCGACGCGATCCGCAAGGCCGCGCAAACCGGCCGTATCGGCGACGGCAAGATTTTCGTATCCAATATCGAAGAAGTCATTCGTATCCGTACCGGCGAAACCGGTGTCGATGCGATCTGACCTGTTTGGTCCAGGCGAGGCAATCGTCTCGTCTTCTCAAATGAAGGAACCATTTTATGGCGACCGCAAGCGAAATCCTCAAGCAAATCAAGGATAACGACGTCAAGTTTGTTGACCTGCGCTTTACCGACCCAAAGGGCAAGCTGCAGCACGTCACGATGGACGTGGTTTGCGTCGATGAAGACATGTTCGCCGATGGCGTCATGTTCGACGGCTCCTCGATCGGCGGCTGGAAGGCGATCAACGAATCCGACATGGTGCTGATGCCCGACACGGAAACCGTCCACATGGACCCGTTCTTCGCGCAGTCCACCATGGTCATTCTCTGCGACATTCTCGATCCGGTCTCCGGCGAAGCCTATAACCGCGATCCGCGCGGCACCGCCAAGAAGGCTGAAGCCTATCTGAAGGCATCCGGTATCGGCGACACCGTCTTCGTGGGTCCTGAAGCCGAGTTCTTCATCTTCGACGACGTTCGCTACAAGGCCGACCCCTATAACACCGGCTTCAAGCTCGATTCGACCGAACTGCCGTCCAACGACGATACCGAATACGAGACCGGCAACCTCGGCCACCGTCCGCGCGTCAAGGGCGGCTATTTCCCGGTTCCGCCGATCGACAGCTGCCAGGACATGCGCTCCGAAATGCTGACGGTTCTCTCGGAAATGGGCGTCGTCGTCGAAAAGCACCACCACGAAGTGGCCGCTGCCCAGCACGAACTCGGCATCAAGTTCGACACGCTCGTTCGCAACGCCGACAAGATGCAGATCTACAAATACGTCGTGCACCAGGTCGCCAATGCCTATGGCAAGACGGCAACCTTCATGCCGAAGCCGATCTTCGGCGACAACGGCTCGGGCATGCACGTCCACATGTCGATCTGGAAGAGCGGCAAGCCGAGCTTCGCGGGTGATGAATATGCCGGTCTCTCCGAGAGCTGCCTCTACTTCATCGGCGGCATCATCAAGCATGCCAAGGCGCTGAACGCCTTCACCAACCCGTCGACGAACTCCTACAAGCGTCTCGTCCCGGGCTATGAAGCACCGGTTCTGCTCGCCTATTCGGCACGCAACCGCTCGGCCTCGTGCCGCATTCCGTTCGGCAGCAACCCGAAGGCAAAGCGCGTCGAAGTCCGCTTCCCGGATCCGATGGCGAACCCATACCTCGCCTTCGCCGCCATGCTGATGGCTGGCCTCGACGGCATCAAGAACAAGATCCATCCCGGCAAGGCCATGGACAAGGATCTCTACGACCTGCCGCCGAAGGAACTGAAGAAGATCCCGACGGTGTGCGGTTCGCTGCGCGAAGCGCTGGAAAGCCTGGACAAGGACCGCAAGTTCCTGACCGCCGGCGGCGTCTTCGACGACGACCAGATCGACTCGTTCATCGAGCTGAAGATGATCGAGGTCATGCGCTACGACATGACCCCGCATCCGGTCGAATACGACATGTACTACTCGGCGTAAGCCCTCAGAAAGCCCCGGTTCGCCGGGGCTTTCGTCTATCCGACGTCACGGAAACCTCGCGTTGATGTGACACTCATGTGACGAGTTCTCGCACAAATCTTGATTTGGGTGAGATCAATCACCAAATCAGGTGATGAAAGGAAGTCGTACCATGAAAGAAAGACTAGCTAAGTTCAGTATCGGCGAAGTGGTTCGGCACAAGGTATTTCCGTTTCGCGGCGTCATCTTCGATGTCGATCCGGAATTCGCGAATACGGAAGAATGGTGGAATTCTATTCCCGCCGACGTGCGCCCCAGCAAGGACCAGCCCTTCTACCACTTGCTCGCCGAAAACGAAGAAAACGAATACGTCGCCTACGTATCCGAACAGAACTTGATGAATGACGAAAGCGGCGAACCGCTTCGTAACGAACAGGTCTACCAGATTTTCGATATGGCACCGACGGGGCAGTTCAAACCCAAGATGAGCTTCACCCACTAAGTCGCTGCATATGCATTTCAAACCCCGCCTTCCCAGCGGGGTTTTTCTTTGGCCTGAACCCGGCCTGCAGGCAACAAAAAACCCGGCGCTAAGCCGGGTTTTTCGACAATCCATAAGGATCGATATTACTGGGCCTTGGCAGCCTTCTGGGCGTCTTCAAGCTTCTTGCGCGCTTCGTCGGCCTTCTTCTGCATGCTGTCCTGCAGGCTCTTCTGGCTTTCGGCGAGCTTGGAAGCGGAAACCGCTTCGCCGTCGAATGCGCCGGTGAAGCCTTCAAGCGAGATCTTGATCGGGTTCGGCGCACGGCGGAAGTTGATCGAGGTCAGAACCAGATCGGTGCCCTTCTTCAGGCTGGCGACCATGGCGTCAGTCAGCGGGATCTGCGCGACGCAACGATCCGGCATGCACATCAGGTAGTCGATCTTCTGCGGCTTGCCGCCGTCGATCTGCATGCCGATGCCCGGCGGGATCAGACGTGCCGGAGGAACGGAAACCTGCAGGCTCTTGTTGTTCACCTTGCCGGAAACGGTGATGAGGCCAACGCCCGTAACGAGCTGACCGCCGGTGGCCAGAACAACGTTCTGCACGACGCAGACGTCATTGTCTTCCTGCTTGTTGCAGGTCTTGTACCAACCAAGGCGCGGTGCGCCAGCAGCCTGTGCGCCAGCGTCGGCAGACGCATCCTGCGCATAAGAAGACACCGGAGCCACTGCGGCGCCAAGCATCACTGCCATTACGGACAGGGCTGCCCGTGTTTTCTTTTCAGACTTGAACATCATAACGAATTCCGTCTCCTGATATCCCGTTGGGACAGCCCATTTGCCGTCCTCACCAACAGGGTTGTTCGCATCTGACCTCTTAAAACAATGAGGCAAATGCATGACCCCCCGACTTCGGGGTCCCTGTTACATCGCGTTGCTGGAGATTTCCAGTGTTTCTTTGGCGTTTTGGGTATCGCCGGAAAGAATTTGCTCCTGATAGTGAATTGCGCGGCTGGCATGTTAGTCTGCCGCCGAATCGCGCCGTTTTCCGGAAAGGATTTCGACTATGCTCCGGATCGTTCTCCCCGTCGTCTTCACCCTGGTTTGCGGGGCAGCCGTTGCCGAACCCGTGCATGGCATCGCAATGCACGGCGCCCCTGCTCTACCTCAGGATTTCAAGCACCTGCCCTATGTCAATCCTGACGTGAAGAAGGGCGGCAAGATCTCCTATGGCGTCGTCGGCACCTACGACAACCTGAACCCTTTCATCCTGAAGAGCATGCGCACCACGGCGCGCGGCATGTGGGACCCTGAATACGGCAATCTGGTCTACGAAACGCTGATGCTGCGCTCGCGCGACGAGCCCTTCACGCTCTATGGCCTCCTGGCGCAATCCGTCGAATGGGACGACGACAGGACCTATATCCAGTTCAATCTGAACCCAGCCGCCAAATGGTCGGATGGCCAGCCGGTCACGCCCGATGACGTCATCTTCTCCTTCAACATCCTGAAGGAGAAAGGCCGCGTGCCCTTCAGCACGCGCCTCAACGCCGTCGAGAAGATGGAGAAAGTCGGCGATCACAGCGTCCGCTTCACCTTCAACGACAAGGCCGACCGCGAATTCCCACTGATTCTCGCCGGCTCGACGCCCATCCTCCCCAAACACGCGATCGACGCGGAGAATTTCGACCGCTCGACGCTGAAGCCGCCGATCGGCTCCGGTCCCTACAAGATCAAGTCGCTGAAGCCCGGCGAAAGCATCACCTTCGAGCGCGACCCGAATTACTGGGGCAAAGATCTCCCGGCCAAGGTCGGCCTCGACAATTACGACCAGATCACCGTGCAGTATTTCCTGCAGGACACGACATTGTTCGAATCGTTCAAGAAGGGCGACGTCGATATCTATCCGGATGGCAGCCCCGGCCATTGGGCGAGCGCCTATAATTTCCCGGCGGTCACATCGGGCAATGTCGTCAAGGATGAGTTTCAGCCCAAGCTGCCTTCTGGCATGTTCGGCTTCGTCTTCAACACCCGCCGACCGCTCTTCGACAATGTGAAGCTGCGCGAGGGCCTGTCGCTGATCTTCGACTTCGAATGGGCGAACAAGAACCTGTTCTCCAGCGCCTATATCAGGACGCAGAGCTACTGGCAGAACTCAGAGCTCTCCAGCTTCGGCGTACCGGCCGACGAGCGCGAACTGAAGCTGCTCGGCCCGATCAAGGATCGCATCGATCCTGCCATCCTCGACGGCACCTACAAGCTTCCTGTGACCGACGGTTCCGGCCGCGACCGCAATGTGCTGAAGCAGGCCGTCGAGCTCCTGAAACAGGCAGGCTACACGATCAAGAACGGCAAGATGAGCGACGCCAACGGCCGCCCGCTCGCCTTCGAGATAATGACGCAGAATACCGACCAGGAAAAACTCGCCGTCTCCTACCAGCGCTCGCTGCAACTGCTCGGCATCAACGCCTCGATCCGCACCGTCGATGATTCGCAGTATCAGAGCCGCACCAACACCTTCGACTACGACGTCATCGTCAAATCCTTCACCTCGTCGCTATCGCCTGGCATCGAGCAGGTCGGTCGCTGGTCGTCGGCCTCACGGGATCGCGACGGCACCGACAATTTCGCCGGCGTCGCCGATCCCGATGTCGATACGCTGATCCAGCACATCCTCAACGCGCGTTCGGCCGAGGATTTCACCGCCGCCGTCCGCTCGCACGACAGGCTGCTGCTGTCGGGTCACTACGTGCTGCCGCTCTATCACGTCGACAACCAGTGGGTCGCGCGCAGCAAGCGCATCGGCCACCCCGACCAGGTGCCGCTATACGGCTATCAGCTGCCCGCATGGTGGGATCAGAGCGTCCAATAACAGGTGGTTCTCTTTTCCTGCCTGGTTGAACTGGCCACCCTCAGCGACTAGATGGCTTCAAACGCCCTTTCGGGGCCAGCAATTCAGAAAAGGAAAGCCCATGGAACGCATAGTCATCGACGTCGTCTCGGATGTCGTCTGCCCCTGGTGCTATCTCGGCAAGGCGCGGCTGGAGCTCGCGATCGCGGAAGTCCAGGACGAAGTCGGCGTCGACGTCAACTGGCGCCCCTATCGCCTCAACCCGGACTATCCCCCGGAAGGCGTCGACCAGAAGGCAGCGCTTGAGAAAAAGCTTGGCGGTGCCGAGCGTGTCGCCGAAGGTCACAAGATGCTGACCGAACTCGGCCGCGAAGTCGGAATCAACTTCAATTTCGACGCCATCAAGATCGGCCCGAACACCCTCGACGCCCACCGCCTCATTCACTGGGCGATGATCGAGGATCGCGACAAGGCTGACCGCGTGGTCGATGGCCTGTTCAAGGCGAATTTCGAACAGGGCCTGAATGTCGGCGATCACGCCGTGCTGCTCGACATCGCCGAAAAATCCGGCCTCGACCGCGCTGTCACCGCCTCGCTGCTCACGTCGGATGCCGACAAGGGTCTCGTCGTCGAGGAAATCGAATCGGCGCAGAAGATGGGCGTCAACGGCGTCCCCTTCTTCATCTTCGACCAGCAATACGCCGTCAGCGGCGCCCAGACGCCTGATGTCATCGCGGGCGCGCTGCGCGACATCGCCAAGGCCAAGGCCGAAGCCCGCGCCGGGATGAACTAAGCAACATCTCTCCCCAAAGCAGCCTCACACTCTTCCCTCATCCCGGCCTTGAGCCGGGATCCAGCAGGCCCAAGTCTTTGGGCCGGAAGAGTCTTTTCGCCGCGCGGACGCGCGTCGGCTGGATCCCGGCACAAGGCCGGGATGAGGGGCGTAAGGGCGCTCGCACGACCACGACTGTGTGGCCGACGCCTGATCCGCCCTACTTCGCCAACTCCGCCAGCTGCGTCATGATCACAGCCGCCCCCTGCAGTCGCTTCTCCGGCGTCGGCAGGTCGCGGGTCAGGAACACGCTGTGGTCGGGGCGGATCTTCGCCATCGAGCCCTGCTTGGCGATATAGCCCACCAGATTGCCGGGGTTCGGGAATTCCTTGTTGCGGAACTGGATGACCACGCCCTTCGGCCCGGCATCCACCTTCTCCACATTGGCGATACGGCAGAGCGATTTGACGTAGACGATCTTCAAGAGATGCTGCACCTCGATCGGCATCGGCCCGAAGCGGTCGATCATCTCGGCGCCGAAGGCATCGATTTCCTTGAGCTCGGTGATCTCGCCGAGACGCCGGTAGAGTGCCATGCGCAGATGCAGGTCCGGCACGTAACCGTCGGGGATCATCACCGACGTGCCCACAGAAATCTGCGGCGACCAGCCGGTATCCTGGATTTCGTCGACGCCCTTCACCTCGGCCACCGCCTCTTCCAGCATCTGCTGGTAAAGTTCGAAGCCGACCTCCTTGATATGACCGGACTGCTCCTCGCCGAGCAGGTTGCCGGCGCCACGAATATCGAGGTCGTGGCTCGCAAGCTGGAAGCCGGCGCCGAGCGTATCGAGCGATTGCAGCACCTTCAGGCGCCGCTCGGCCGTCGCCGTCAGCACCTTGTTGACGGGCAGTGTGAACAGCGCGAAGGCGCGCACCTTGGAGCGGCCGACGCGGCCACGCAGCTGGTAGAGCTGCGCCAGGCCGAACATGTCGGCGCGGTGCACGATCAGCGTATTGGCCGTCGGCACGTCGAGACCGGATTCGACGATCGTCGTCGATAGCAGCACGTCGTAACGCCCCTCATAGAAGGCGTTCATGATGTCCTCAAGCTCGCCCGGCGGCATCTGGCCGTGGGCAATCGCAACCTTCAGTTCCGGCAAGTCGGACTGCAGGAAGGCGTGAACCTCTTCGAGATCGGCCAGACGCGGGCAGACATAGAAGCTCTGGCCGCCGCGATAATGCTCGCGCATCAGCGTCTCGCGGATCACGAGCGAATCGAACGGCGAGATGAAGGTGCGCACTGCCATGCGGTCGACCGGCGGCGTGGTGATCAGCGACAACTCGCGAACACCCGTCATCGCCAACTGCAGCGTGCGCGGGATCGGCGTCGCCGACAGCGTGAGCACGTGAACGTCGCTCTTCAGCTCCTTCAGCCGCTCCTTGTGCTTGACGCCGAAATGCTGCTCCTCGTCGATGATCAGCAGGCCGAGATTGGCGAACTGGATGCCGGAGCCGAGCAACGCATGCGTGCCGACGACGATATCGGTCTTCCCATCGGCGATTTCCTTCTTCGTCAGCGCCAGCTCCTTGGAGCCGACGAGGCGCGAGGCCTGTTGCACGCGCACCGGCAGACCGCGGAAGCGCTCGGAGAAGGTCTTGAAGTGCTGGCGCGACAGAAGCGTCGTGGGCACCACGACCGCCACCTGAATGCCGTTCATCGCCGCCACGAAGGCCGCGCGCAGTGCAACCTCGGTCTTGCCGAAGCCGACGTCACCGCAGACCAGGCGGTCCATCGGCCGCCCGGCGCCGAGATCGGAGCGCACCGCCTCGATGGCGTTGTCCTGATCTTCCGTCTCGTCGTAGGGGAAGCGCGCGGCGAACTCGTCATAGAGCCCCTCCGGCGTCGTCAGCACCGGCGCATGCCGCGTCAGCCGCTCGGCGGCGATGCGGATCAGGCCGTCAGCCATGTCGAGCAGGCGCTTCTTGAGCTTGGCCTTGCGCATCTGCCATGCGCCACCGCCGAGCTTGTCGAGCTGAGCCTCTGTCCCCTCGCCGCCATAGCGCGACAAAAGATCGATGTTTTCGACGGGCAGGAACAGCTTCGCCTCGTCGGCATATTGCAGCTCCAGGCACGCATGCTGCGCGCCGGCCGCCTGAATGGTCCTGAGCCCAATGAACCGGCCGATACCGTGCTCCGCATGCACGACAACAGAGCCTTCGTCGAGACCCGCGACCTCGGAGATGAAGTCGGCGGCCCGCTTGCGGCGCTTCGAGCGGCGCACCATGCGGTCGCCGAGAATATCCTGTTCGCCGATGACGACGAGATTGCCGACCTCGAAGCCCGTCTCCAGGCTGTAGACGCCGGCCGCAGCCTCGCCCTGCTCGAGCTTGTCGATCTCCTTCAGCGCCGCGATCGGCTTGACGCGCGCCAGCCCATGCTCGGCGAGAACCTGAAGCAACCGCTCCAGCGACCCTTCCGTCCAGGCAGTGATCAGCACCTTGGCGCCGCTCGCCCGCCTGTCGGCGATATGCTTGACGACAACGTCGAACACATTGACGCGCTCGGCATTGCCGCCGCCCTCGGCACTCGGCCGCGCCCAGCGTTCGCCCTGGCGGGCATCGAGGTTGACGACGCGGCGCGCCTCGCCCTCATGCTCGTTGAATGGCGTGATCCGCATCGCATCGAAAGCGTCGAGCGTTGCCGCAAACGTCTTGCCGTCGAGATAGAGCTGGCCGGGCACCACGGGCTTGTAGGGCGTGCCCTGCGACATGCCCTTGACCGGCTTGCCCGAATTCAGACGCGCATCGTAATAGTCGAAGACCAGCTTCGAGCGCTCCTCGGCAGCTTCCCGCACCGTATGGTCGGTGACCAAACGGAAGCCCTTGAGATAGTCGAAAACCGTCTCCAGCCGGTCGTAGAACAGCGGCAGCCAGTGTTCCATCCCAGGATAGCGCCGCCCTTCCGAGATCGCGAGATAGAGCGCGTCGTCGCGGGTCGCGGCACCGAAGGTCGAGAGATAATTCTTCCGAAAGCGGCTGATCGTATCGGGCGTCAGCGTCACCTCGCTCATCGGGTTGAGGTCGAGCGAGCGCACCTGCCCCGTCGTGCGTTGGCTGGCCGGATCAAAGCTGCGGATGCTCTCAAGCGTATCGCCGAAGAAATCGAGCCGCACCGGCTCTTCCGAGCCCGGCACGAAGACGTCGAGAATGCCGCCGCGCACAGCGTATTCGCCGACTTCGCGCACGGTGGCGACGCGGTCGAAACCATTGCGCTCCAGCCGTCCGGCGATGTCGTCCATCCGCACCTGGTTGCCCGGCCGCGCCGAGAACGTCAGGCTCTCGATCACATCCTGCGGCGCCACCTTCTGCAGCATGGCGTTGACGGTCACCAGCACGATCGCCGCATGCGGCTTCTTGCGGTGCGCGATCAGCCCGCCGAGTGCGGCGAGCCTGCGTGCGGAGGTGTCTGCGCTCGGTGACACGCGATCGTAAGGCAGACAGTCCCAGGCAGGCAGCGTCAGAACGGGAATGTCGGGCGCGACGAAACCGAGCATCTGCTCCAGATCGGCCATACGCTGCCCGTCGGAGAGCACATAGGCGACCGGCGCGCCGGCGCGGGCAAGCTCGGCCAGCAGCATCGGCTCCAGTCCGGCGGGCACATTGCCTATCGTCAGCGGCACGTTCAGCGCCGTCAGCTTCTTCGCATCAAAACCGGGGATCATCATCCATTCCTGGGCAGGCTGTCGGCGGGGTATTCGAAATCGGGCTTGTAGGCGCACAGGCGCGTAAACATCGGTGTCTGGAAACGCTCAGGGATCGGCCAGGTTCCCATGATCCAGCGCACCAGATCATTATCCTCTTCCGCCATGATCGTCTCGAACTCGTCGAGTTCCTCATCCGAGAGATCTGCGATCTCGCGCTCGGCGAACTGGCCGAACACCAGATCCATCTCGCGGATGCCGCGATGCCAGCAGCGGAACAATATCCGGCGGCGGCGGGGATCGAGATCGGCGCTCGAGAGTGTGACACCTGTCATGGCATAGCTTCCTGTTGATGCGCCTCTATAGACCCTCGAAAGCGGCTTGTCAGCCTTGCCAAGCACGCATTGTTCGTCGCATTTTGCCGGCATGCGCCCCGCCATTCTCGATCCGCTGTTCTCCTCCGTCTCCGGCCTGCCCGGCGTCGGCCCAAAGATCGCCGAACTGCTCGCCAAGCTCTTCGGCCGCGAGACGCCGGAGGATTGCCGTGTCGTCGATCTGCTCTTCCATGCACCGCACTCGCTGATCGACCGGCGCAACCAGCCGGGCATCGCGCGCGCGCCGCAGGGCGCCATCGTGACGATCACCGGCCGCGTCGACCGCCACCAGCCGCCGCCGAACAAGAAGAGCAACGTCCCCTACCGTGTCTTCCTGCACGACGAGACCGGCGAACTGACGCTCGTCTTCTTCCGCGGCCAGTCGACATGGCTGGAAAAACAGCTTCCTCTCGATGAAGAGGTCACCGTCAGCGGCAAGATAGACTGGTTCAACGGCCGCGCCTCGATGGTCCACCCGGATTACATCGTCAAAGCCAGCGAAGCGGAAAACCTGCCGCTGGTCGAGCCGATCTACCCGTTGACGGCGGGTCTTTCGCCAAAGACACTTCGCAAGATCATCGAAGCCGCCCTGCCGAAGACACCTGATTTCCCCGAATGGATCGACGCGGCGCTGGCCCAAAAGCAGGGCCTGCCCTCGACCGCCGATGCCTTCCACGGCCTGCACGAGCCGCGCGACCCCGCCGATATCGATCCGCAGGCGCCGGCCCGCCGCCGCCTTGCCTATGACGAGTTCCTGGCCGGCCAGCTGTCATTGGCGCTGGTGCGCCAACGATTGCGCAAGGTCGCCGGCCAGCCGGTGCATGCGACCGGCCATCTCAGCCGCCAGATCCTCGAAGCCTTGCCGTTTTCGCCCACGGCTAGCCAGACCGAGGCGATCGCGCAGATCCTGAAGGACATGGCGGGCGACGACCGCATGCTGCGCCTGCTGCAGGGCGATGTCGGCTCCGGCAAGACGCTGGTGGCGCTGATGGCGATGGCCGCCGTCATCGAAAGTGGCGGCCAGGCCGTGCTGATGGCGCCGACCGAAATCCTCGCCCGCCAGCATCACGCGACCATCGCCAAGTACACGGCCGCCGCCGGCATCCGCATCGAGGTGCTGACCGGCCGCACCAAGGGCAAGGAACGCGATGAGATCCTCGAGAGGATCGCGTCCGGCGAGGCCCAGATCGTCATCGGAACCCACGCGCTGTTCCAGGATACGGTCAACTACAAGAACCTGATGCTGGCTGTCGTCGACGAACAGCACCGCTTCGGTGTCCACCAGCGCCTTCGCCTGACCGCCAAGGGCATCACGCCGCACATGCTGGTCATGACCGCGACGCCGATCCCGCGCACGCTGGTGCTGGCAGCCTTCGGCGACATGGACGTCTCCAAGCTCACCGAGAAGCCCGCCGGCCGCAAGCCGATCCAGACGATCACCATCCCCACGGAGCGTATCGGCGATATCGTCGGGCGCCTGAAGGCGGCTTTGCGCGATGGCAAGAAGGCTTACTGGATCTGCCCGCTGGTCGAGGAATCTGAAGAGAGCGACCTGATGTCGGTCGAGGAGCGTCACGCCACGCTGGTGTCCGCACTCGGGCCCGGCATCGGCCTGATCCACGGCCGCATGAGCGGTGCGGAGAAGGACGCGGTGATGATGGCGTTCAAGTCAGGCGAAATCCGCCTCCTCGTCGCGACCACGGTCGTGGAAGTCGGCGTCGACGTGCCGGATGCGACGATCATGGTCATCGAGCACGCCGAGCGTTTCGGTCTGGCACAGTTGCACCAGCTGCGCGGCCGCGTCGGGCGCGGCGACGAGCCCTCCACCTGCATCCTGCTCTATCGCGGACCGCTGGGCGAAACCGGCCACGCGCGTCTCACGATCATGCGCGATACGGAAGATGGTTTCAGGATCGCCGAAGAGGATTTGAAGCTCCGCGGAGAAGGCGAATTGTTGGGAACGCGGCAGTCGGGAACCCCGGGCTTCAGGATTGCGAGCCTCGAGGCGCATGCCGATTTGCTGGAGATTGCCCGCAAGGATGCGGCCTATCTGATCGAGCGCGATCCGGACCTGACGTCCGAAAGGGGCAACGCCGTGCGCACCCTGCTCTACCTCTTCCGCCGCGACGAAGCGATCCGCTTCCTCCACGCCGGCTGACCGCCGATATTACCAGACATCGACAGCTTGAAAGGCGCCGCGCGACCAATAAGCCGCGCGGCGTATGACATCAGATCTGGGCGCCACGCGCCTTGGTCGTGGCGTCGAAGGCCTTCTGCACGTAGGTGTCGCGGTCGTAAACGTCGTTGAAATACTGGACGACGCCGTTCTTGTCCGGCCAGGCCGTAAAGTAGGCGATGTAGACGGGGAACTTCTGCGGCACCTGCACCGCGTGGTTCTTCCCGGTCGCGATTTCCTGACCGATCTTGTCGACCGTGGTGTTCAGAACGGCGGCCGCCATCGCGCGTGGATCTGCGAGACGCACACAGCCGTGGCTGAGCGCACGCATGTCACGCTTGAAGAAGCTCTTCGACGGCGTGTCGTGCATGTAGATCGCATGCGCGTTCGGGAACAGGATCTTCAGTTCGCCAAGCGCGTTGTCACCGCTCGGTGGCTGGCGCACGGAGACGTTCGCCGTCGAACCGTACCAGTCGACGCTGGACGACGGCACGGCGCGGCCGCCGACGGCGACTTCATAGCCCATGCGATCGAGATAGTTCGGGTCGGAGCGCAGCTTCGGCAGCATCTCGTTGATGATGATCGACTGCGGCACGCCCCAGAACGGGTTGAATTCGACCGTCTGGATCTGATCCTGGAAGAAGAATGTCTGGTGCGACGGCTGGCCGATCACCACGCGCATCGACAACTGTTCCTTGTTGTCGTTGTGGTAGTAGACCATGAAAGCCGGCTGATTGATGAAGACGTAGCGCGGGCCGAGATCGGCCGGCAGCCAGCGAGCCTGTTCCATCGCCACGACAACCTTCTCGATCTTCGAGCTGTTGCTGTCGCCGCCAGTCATCGTGCGAACGGTCGCCTGGCCGACGATGCCGTCAGGCTTCAAGCCATGTTCCTTCTGGAAGGCTTCGACCAACGTCACGATCTCGGGCGAGTAATCGATACCGCCGGTGTAGGCGGCCAGCGTCGCGGCGTTCTCGCTCTTCAGCGCGGCCGAGCCGTGCTTGTCGATCGCCTTGACGATGTTGGGGATTTCCGAAGAGGTTTCGCCGGGATGCAGCACGCCGCTGAGTTCGATCTTGATCGGCTGCTCGCCATTGCCCTCGCCCTTCAGCTTGGCAAGCTCGGCCTGCAACGCGACGAACTGCGGACCATTTGGCGTGCGGCTCGAGAGATAGGCGCCGACATCGGGGCTCATCCGTGCCAGCTTCAGCACAGGATCGAGATTGACCGTCTTGCGGGCGAAGTCGTGATAGCCGGAGAGCTTGTTCGGGTCGACGCGACCACGGATCGTGTCCTGCACATAGGCCAGGACCTTGGCCGACAGCGCCAGCTCGAACTGCGTCAGCGCGCGGTCGCGCATCGCGGGATCCGGGTTGGCCGGATCGACAGCGGGAACCTCGACGGTATAATCGGCCGGGTCGAGACCGACGGAACCGGCATTGGCGAGGAACGCCATCGCTGCCTTGGCGCGATCGTTGACCTCGGTGCCGGTAAGCCAGACCAGTTCGTTCTTGGTGTCGCCGTAGTAAGTCTCGAGAGCCTTGGCGACTTCGACAGGGGCGCGGACCTTGGCATCGATCAGATAGCGACGCTGCACCGACGGCGTGGCATCGCTCGGCGTACCGACGGCTGCGACCGCGCCGGTGACGACAGGATCGGTGAACTTGCCGGTGTCGACAAGCCGCATCGGATCCACCTTGTAGGTGTAGTAACGCGGTGCGGACACCTTCGGCAGCGGCGCGCTGGTATTGGCCTGCGGCGGCAGCATTTCAGGAGCCGGATTGATGATGGTGCTCTGGGTGCGGGCACGATCACCTCGGATCATGTCCATCAGCGTATAGGCATGCGCGGGTGCGACACCCATCGCGGCCATACCGCAGGAAAGTGCCAGTGCGGAAACCGCACCTTTCAAGAAGAATGTCATGCTTTTTCCAGTCCCAGTATCATGCTGTCTTCGGTCATGGGCATCGCCCAGCTCAAAACTCTCAACCACCCGTCGCTGTCAGGTGACATGGCAGAAACGGGACGCCACCGCCAGCCTCGAAGAACTCACTCTTCCGTAACGTAGCAAACCCGCCGCCTCCCGGCAGTTCACACAAAATTATGAAATTATTGGTTAATTTTTTACTTTATTTTCGCTTGCTCACACAGTCCCCCAAAAGACGTTGTTGGATAAAAAATAAGACGTGGCCAAAAAACCACGTATAGCGCAGTCGCTAATATGACTTCTCGGCTCATATTTTTTGATCCCCGCTGTTTTCTTAAGCTGGCTTGAGACCTATAAGACGGCATCTCCGCAGCCGCTCACGCGAAAGAAAGGCATGGCCATGACTTCCACCCGTATCGAAACCGATACTTTCGGCGAGATTGAAGTACAAAGCGACAAGTATTGGGGCGCGCAGGCGCAGCGCTCGCTCGGCAATTTCAAGATCGGTTGGGAGAAACAGCCGCTGTCGATCGTGCGCGCGCTGGGGATCGTCAAGCAGGCCGCCGCCCGCGCCAACATGGCGCTCGGCAAGCTCGAGCCCGCGGTCGGCAACGCCATCATCGACGCCGCCCAGGAAGTCATCGACGGCAAGCTCAACGACCACTTCCCGCTGGTCGTCTGGCAGACCGGCTCAGGCACCCAGTCGAACATGAACGCCAACGAGGTGATCTCCAACCGCGCGATCGAAATGCTTGGCGGCGTCATGGGCTCGAAGAAGCCGGTGCACCCGAACGACCACGTCAACATGAGCCAGTCGTCGAACGACACCTATCCGACGGCCATGCACATCGCCTGCGTCGAGCAGATCGTCCACCACCTGCTGCCGGGCCTGAAGCATCTGCATGCCGCGCTCGACATGAAGGTCACCGAGTTCAGCCACATCATCAAGATCGGCCGCACGCATACGCAGGACGCGACGCCGCTGACGCTTGGCCAGGAGTTCTCCGGTTACTCCGCGCAGGTCGCCTCCGCGATCGCCAATATCGAGCTGACACTGCCGGCACTCTCCAAGCTCGCCCAGGGCGGCACCGCCGTCGGCACCGGCCTCAACGCGCCCATCGGCTTTGCTGAGAAGGTCGCGGAAGAGATCTCCACTATTACCGCCCTGCCCTTCGTCACCGCGCCGAACAAGTTCGAGGCGCTGGCCTCGCATGACTCGATGGTCTTCGCCCATGGCGCAATCAACGCTGCCGCCGCCGCCCTCTTCAAGATCGCCAACGACATCCGCTTCCTCGGTTCCGGCCCGCGCGCCGGCCTTGGCGAACTGTCGCTGCCGGAAAACGAGCCCGGCTCCTCGATCATGCCCGGCAAGGTCAATCCGACGCAATCGGAAGCGCTGACGCAGGTCTGCGCCCACGTCTTCGGCAACAACGCCGCACTCACCTTCGCCGGCAGCCAGGGCCATTTCGAGCTCAACGTCTACAATCCGATGATGGCCTATAACTTCCTGCAGTCGGTGCAGCTGCTCGGCGACGCCGCCGTTTCCTTCACCGACAATTGCGTCGTCGGCATCGAAGCGCGCGAAGACAACATCAAGAAGGGCGTCGAGAACTCTCTGATGCTGGTGACGGCGCTCAACGGCCGTCTCGGCTACGACATCTGCGCCAAGATCGCCAAGACCGCGCACAAGAACGGCACGACGCTGCGCGAGGAAGCCGTCGGCGGCGGTTACCTGACGAACGAGGAGTTCGACCAGTACGTTCGCCCGGAAACCATGATCGGCCCCAAATAACTCCATCCCGGATCACAGATGAACCACCAGACACCGCCACGGCCTCCGTGGCGGTGTTTTTTTCATGCATTCTTGACCGTTTTTCGAAGGTTTTAGAATGATTGCAATTCGCACATTGCCCGCATAGACCGTCTGCGATTTCCATTCCGGCCCGCATGAAAGGTCATTCGATGGCTGACGATCTCTTCCCCCTTGGCAAAGACTCCACCCAGTACCGCAAGATCAGCAGCGACCACGTCTCTGTCGACAGTTTCAAGGGCCAGGATATCCTGACCGTCGAGCCCGAGGGCATTCGTCTGCTGGCCGAGACCGCCTTTGCCGACATCAACCATTTGCTGCGCCCCGGCCACCTGAAGCAGCTCGCCTCGATCCTGGACGACCCCGAGGCCACAGACAACGACCGCTTCGTCGCCTACGACCTCCTGAAAAACGCCAACATCGCCGCCGGCGGCATCCTGCCGATGTGCCAGGACACCGGCACCGCGATCATCATGGGCAAGAAGGGCCGCCGCGTCTGGACCGAGGGCGAGGACTATTCGGCGCTGGCCAAGGGCGTGATGGACGCCTACGAGAAGAAGAACCTGCGCTACTCGCAGCTGGCGCCGATCAAGATGTTCGAAGAGAAGAACACCAAGAACAACCTGCCGGCACAGATCGACATCTACGAAGAAGGCACGGACGAATATAATTTCCTCTTTGTGGCCAAGGGCGGCGGCTCGGCCAACAAGACCTTCCTTTATCAGGGCACGCCCTCGCTGCTCACGCACGACCGGATGATCGACTTTCTTAAGGAGAAGATCCTCACGTTAGGTACAGCAGCCTGTCCTCCCTACCATCTGGCGATCGTCATCGGCGGCACTTCGGCCGAGATGAACCTCAAGACCGTCAAGCTCGCCTCGACGCGCTATCTCGACGATCTCCCGACCGAGGGTTCGGAAAGCGGCCACGCCTTCCGCGATGTCGAGATGGAAAAGGAAATCCACAAGCTGACGCAGCAGATGGGCGTCGGCGCTCAGTTCGGCGGCAAGTATTTCTGTCATGACGTCCGCGTCATCCGCCTGCCCCGCCACGGCGCCTCGCTGCCGATCGGCCTCGGCGTCTCCTGTTCCGCCGACCGCCAGGCAAAGGGCAAGATCAACCGCGACGGCATCTTCGTCGAGCAGCTGGAAACCGATCCGTCCAAGTACATGCCTGAGATCGACGAGGCGAAGCTGTCGGAATCGATGGTCAAGATCGATCTCAACCAGCCGATGGCCGATATACTTGCCGAACTCAGCAAGCATCCGGTGAAGACCCGCCTGTCGCTGACAGGTACGATCATCGTCGCCCGCGACCTCGCACATTCGAAGATCCGCAAGCGGCTGGAAAAGGGCGAAGGCATGCCCGACTACATGAAGAACCACCCGGTCTACTACGCCGGCCCGGCCAAGACGCCCGCCGGTTACGCATCCGGCTCCTTCGGCCCGACCACGGCCGGCCGGATGGACAGCTACGTCGACCAGTTCCAGTCCTTCGGCGGCTCGATGATCATGCTCGCCAAGGGCAACCGCTCGCGCGCGGTCCGCGAGGCCTGCAAGACCCATGGCGGCTTCTATCTCGGCTCCATCGGCGGCCCGGCCGCCCGCCTGGCGCAGGATTGCATCCGCAAGGTCGAGGTGCTGGAATATCCGGAGCTCGGCATGGAAGCCGTCTGGAAGATCGAGGTCGAGGACTTCCCCGCCTTCATCGTCACTGACGACAAGGGCAACGACTTCTTCCAGGAATTCAACCTCGGCTGATTGTTTAGTGCGCAGTTGCGGTCACGCGGCCGCCAGCCACGTCGCTTTTGCTTGTCGCGATGTAATCGCTCGCGACAAGCACATCTTCGGCATTGACGCTTGCCAGTATTTCCGAAGTAAATGCACCATGAAAGAAGCCTTGTTGCTGGATCAGAAAAAGAGATCCGGCAATAACAGCGGCAGCGAGCACGGCTGGAGGCGAGTTATGGGACGTTTGCATGGCCTGTTGCTTTCTCCTGACACCGCTATGGTGCCTTGAAGCATAAGTTGCCACCTTATCGTCGTTCACAAAAGAACCGAGATCAGTAACCGATTGTCAATGAATCATTGACGACGCCAAGCACTGCGAATATCTCGCCCAGTTAATTTAAAGAAACATACCATCAGAACGCGCAGCCTCCATCCGACGTCGCGTGAATTCCGATATAAAAATCATATGGATAAGAACAGATCCGGAAACCGGAATAAAATTCACATGTAATCTCTGGTATATCCAACCTTAATCATTTCAAAACAATTGTAGCTTAAGAAATAAGAGAAGACTTTTGAGATGTACCAAAGGAGTGGCCGAATGACGACGGCTGTGGCGCCAAAGACGCAGGTCCCCGATGTGGCGAGCCAGATCACTTTTGCGATGCGCTCCATGGGTGTCGCGCCCATTCCGCGGAATTACGAACTCTTTTACGAGGCCTATATCGGCTCGAACCCGGCGCTGACCCGCGATCTCGCGGCTCTTGGCAATCTGGCGACGCAGGAAGAGCTCGATGCGCTGGGCAGCCAGCACTTCAGCCACGGCGCCGGCCGCGTCTTCGATGACGCACACACCCGCATCGCCGCCGAACTCGAATCGGTGCTGCGCGTTCTGCGCCAGGAGCAGACATCGCTCGAAAGCTACAACAGGCTGCTCGGCGAGACCTACAACCGCATCACCTCGAAGAACACATCCAGCGCCGACCTCATTCAGAATGCCTTGCATCTCCTGACCGAGGCGACCGGAAACACCATGGCGCACGGCGAGCGCACGGTCGAAAACGTCGTGCAGCGCTCCAATGAAATGGATCAGGTCCGGAAAGAGCTCGACGAATACAAGCGCATCGCCAATACGGATTCGCTGACCCGCCTCTCCAACCGCCGCGCCTTCGACGATCGCCTCGCCGCCGTCTTCAACAACCCGGCGATGCGTCCGATCACGGCGCTTGTCCTTGCCGACATCGATAACTTCAAGAAGATCAACGACACCTACGGCCATCCCGTCGGCGACAAGATCCTGGCGACTGTCGCCTCCGTCATCCGCGCCAACGTGCGCCGTGATGTCTTTGTCGCCCGCACCGGCGGTGAGGAATTCGCGTTGATCATCGAGGGCAATACGGCCGACGAAGTCATGGCCGTCGCCGAGCGCATTCGCCGCACGCTTGAAGCAACGCCGTTCAAGAACTCCCGCACGCGGATCAACTACGGACCGGTTACGGTATCGGTCGGCATCTGCATGGCATCGAGTGCCGAGGATGCGGGTGAGCTCTATCACAAGACCGACGTCGCGCTTTACGGCGCCAAGAACGCCGGCCGCAACTGCAGCATCCTCTTCGAGGACGGCATGCAGAAGGAATTCACCAAGAGCTGGCTGATCTACAAGGCCTGAGCCGCGACGCACCGCGGCCCGATATCGATGGCTACCACATCGTCCTGGCCGCGCGGGCGGCCCATTCGCGATCATAGGTCTCGTGATCGAACGCTTCCGTCGCCGCCTTCAGCATCAGGCCTGGCGTTGGAAGGCCTTTCGGATCGACGAACTTGTCGGGATTCCACAATTCGGAGCGGATCAGCGCCCGCGCGCACTGGAAATACACCTCCTCGATCGTCACCACGATAACAGTGCGCGGATGCTTGCCGTCCATCTCGAAGGAGGACAGCAGATTCTCGTCGTTGGAAACGACACCGCGTCCATTGATCCGCATCGTGGTATTCGACCCCGGAATGAGGAACATCAAGGCGAGCCTGGGATCGCGCACGATGTTCGACAGCGAATCGACCCGGTTGTTGCCGCGCCAGTCAGGCATCTGCAGCGTCTTGTCGTCGATGACGCGCACGACGCCGCCAAGGTCACCGCGCGGAGAACAGTCCAGCCCCTCTGGACCGACGGTCGCCAGCGCAACGAACGGCGAAGCCTCGATCATCTGCCGGTAGAGCGGCGTCAGGTATTTCGTCACCTTCGCCACGGAAGCTTCCGACAAGCCGCCGCCATAGATGGCGGTCAGTTCTTCGACGGTCTCGATGATTTTCATGGCCGTTCCATCGCGTTGTTTCTCCACAGTAATTAGCCGCCTAAAATGACGCTGGCGTGACATGCGCCATCTCGGTTGAGGTTAGGCGCGACGTCGCGCTCAGCGCGGCTTTTCCGATGTGTCGCGGTTCATGCCCTTCTCCCGCAACTCGTTCTCGTAGACAGCGAAAAGCTCTTCGCCGCGCTCGCCGAGTTCGCGCAGATACGACCATGTAAAGATGCCGGTGTCGTGCATGTCGTCGAAACCGATCCTGACGGCATAATTGCCTGTGGGCGTCATCGAGATGATCGCGACGTTGCGCTTGCCGGGCACCGTGACCTTCTGACCCGGCCCGTGGCCCTGCACTTCCGCCGACGGCGACAGGACGCGCAACATCTCGGCGCTGAGCGTGAAACTCTCACCATTATTGAAGGTGATGACCAGATGTTGCCGGTCTTTCGATACCTTCAGCTCCGTCGGCCAGATGTCGCTCATATGCTGCTCCTCTTCGTTTTGAGGAGTAGGCAATGCGCCTGTGCGAGGCAAGTTCAATTTATTGTAAGCGAGTGGCCTCTTGCTTGACGTTGCGGTGCACAGTACGCACATTGTCGGAAGATTGGAGACTGTAGTGAACAGCAAGGTTGGAACAATCGCCAACGCCGCACCCCTGGTGGCCGATGCGAAACCGATGATCGACCCGTTTCAGCGGGCCGTCACCTATCTGCGCGTCTCGGTGACCGATCGCTGCGATTTCCGCTGCACCTATTGCATGGCCGAGAACATGAACTTCCTGCCGAAGAAGGATCTTCTGACGCTGGAAGAGCTGAACAGGCTCTGTTCCGCCTTTATCGCCAAGGGCGTTCGCAAGCTGAGATTGACCGGCGGCGAGCCGCTGGTGCGCAAGAACATCATGCATCTCGTGCGCCAACTCGGCCAGCAGATCGGCTCCGGTCTCGACGAGCTGACGCTGACCACCAACGGCTCGCAGCTCGCGCGTTATGCCGACGAGCTCTATGATTGCGGTGTTCGCCGCATCAACGTGTCGCTGGATACGCTCAATCCCGACAAGTTTCGCGAGATCACCCGCTGGGGCGACTTCCACAAGGTCATGGAAGGGATTGACGCCGCCCAGAAGGCGGGCCTGCACATCAAGCTCAACGCTGTCGCCTTGAAGGATTTCAACGACGTCGAGATGCCCGAAATGATCCGCTTCGCCCACGGTCGCGGCATGGATCTGACCGTCATCGAGACGATGCCGATGGGCGAAATCGAGGAAGATCGCACCGATCGCTATCTGCCGCTCTCCAAGCTGCGCGCCGATCTCGAGAAGCAGTTCACCATGAGCGAAATCGGCTACCGCACCGGTGGCCCTGCCCGTTACGTCACCGTCGAGGAAACCGGCGGTCGCATGGGCTTCATCACCCCGATGACCCATAATTTCTGCGAGAGCTGCAACCGCGTGCGCCTCACCTGCACCGGCACGCTCTACATGTGTCTCGGCCAGAACGACGCCGCCGATCTGCGCTCCGCCGTGCGCGCCACCGAAGACGACGGCTTGCTCTACGCCGCGATCGACGAGGCGATCTCCCGCAAGCCCAAGGGCCACGACTTCATCATAGACCGCACCCACAATCGCCCCGCCGTCAGCCGCCACATGAGCGTCACCGGCGGGTGACCTTCTGCATGCGGTAGGTTGAGCAGCGTCATTGTGCACTGCGCAATCGAATTATGACAGCTGTGTCCAGCATTCGATTCCAATCGTCCCGCTCTCGCTCTACAAGAGCGCGGGATGGAATCGGAATCGCCTTATGCCGCGGTCAAGCAATACTCAGGGTGCGATCTATATGACGATCGCGATGGCCTTCTTTTCTGCGGGCGATGCGCTGTCGAAATCGGTCATAACGGAAATGAACGCAGGCCAGATCATGTGCATGCGCGGCGTCATCACCAGCGCGCTGGTCTACCTGATCGCCCGCCATATGGGCGCGCTGCGTTCCTGGCGCATCCTGCTACAGCCCATGGTCGCCACCCGCGTCATCTGCGAAATCCTCGCCGCCGCGACCTATATCACCGCGCTTGGCATGATGCCGCTTGCCAATGCATCCGCCATTCTCCAGTCATTGCCGCTGGTGGTCACCTTCGGCGCGGTCCTGTTCTTCGGCGAACCGGTGGGCTGGCGTCGCATGCTGGCCATCTTCGCCGGCCTGATCGGCGTGCTGATCATCGTTCGTCCTGATGCCGATGGCTTCACGCCAGCCGCATTGCTTTGCATCGCAAGCGTGCTCGTCACCGCCGGCCGCGACCTCGCCACCCGCAAGATCGATCCCGAAATCCCCTCGCTGATGATCACTGTCATCACAGCGATGGCGGTAACAGTATTCGGCGCGCTGCTCACGCCCGTGCTCGGCGGCTGGAAGCCTGTCACCACCACGTCCTTCTCGCATATTGCCGTGGCGGCGATCACCGTGCTGGTCGGCTATCAATGCATCATCGCCGCAATGCGCACAGGCGAAATCTCCTTCGTCGCGCCGCTGCGTTACACCAGCCTCATCTTCTCGGCTTTGCTCGGCTGGCTCTTCTTCTTCGAAGTCCCCGACAGCTGGACCGTGATCGGCGCCGCAATCGTCATCGCCTCCGGGCTCTACACCTTCTATCGTGAGGCCAAGCGGCGCGGCGCGCCGGTCGCACAGGAATCCGAACCGAGAGTACCGGTCTGATGGCCAAGACCCCAATCATCAACCCAGCGAGCGGCTTCACGCTCGACCGATCCAACATTCCGGGCGTCGTGCTTGCGGGCGGGCGTTCCTCGCGCATGGGCCGCGACAAGGCAGGCGTCACGCTGTCGGGCCGCACGCTTTTGGATCGCGTCATCGAGCAACTGTCGCCGCAGGTCATCTCCGTTGCCGTCAATGCCGACGCCGCACCAGAACGCTGCAACCGGCCGTTCATTCCCGATATCGTCCCCGGCAAGGCCGGCCCGATGGCCGGCATCCACGCCGCCATGGCGCATGGCGCAAGCCTGCCCGGCGTTACGCATGTCGCGACAGTCTCCGTCGACAGCCCATTCTTCCCGCACGATCTCATCGACTGGCTGGCGGCCGCCATCGACACCCCCATGAAGATCGCCATCGCCACCTCCGAGGGTCGCAGCCATCCCGTCTTCGGCCTCTGGCCGGTGGCGCTTGCCGACGACCTCGAAAGCTGGATCGCAACCGATGAGAAGCGCCGCGTTCGCGACTTCCTGTTACGGCATGACGTTACGGAAGTTGCCTTCCCGCTGCGCCCCACCCGCGCAAGCCTGCTCGACCCGTTCTTCAACGTCAACACGCCCGATGACCTCGCCGAGGCCGAACGCTGGATGAAGGTGCTGACATGACCGAGCGGCCCAAAATCTTCGGTATTTCCGGCTGGAAGAACTCCGGCAAGACAGGGCTTGCGGTTCGCCTCGTCGAGGAGTTCACCCGCCGCGGCTACCGAATCTCGACGATCAAGCATGCCCATCATGATTTCGACATCGACAAGGTCGGCGCCGATAGCTACCGCCATCGCCAGGCGGGCGCCCATGAGGTGACGATCGTCTCCGGCACGCGCTACGCCATCATGCACGAGCTGCGCGGCGCGGCCGAACCCAGCTTCGAGGAAATCCTCGCCCGTATCGCCCCTTGCGATCTCGTCCTCATCGAGGGCTACAAGCGCGAGCCGATCCCGAAGATCGAGGCCCGCCGGCTGGAATCGGCAAACCGCGAGCCGCTGGCGTCAGGCGATCCCCACATCGTCGCCATCGCCGCCGATCATCCGGTGGCAGACACCACCCTGCCCGTGTTCAACCTCGACGACACGCTTGCCATCGCCGATTTCATCGCGGCAACCGTCGCTCTCCCGCCTCTGAATTAAACACCGTCGGAAACAAGAAAGGCCGCCGATCGCCCGGCGGCCTTCCCATTGTCGATACTGCTGCGCGCTCTTAGTTGCGCGAGGCCACCGGCCGCACCAGCGCCGTCACGCGGCGAATGGTGACGCGGCGGTTTTCCTGCTCCGGTCCCTGCGTGTTGACCTTCAGGTAACGCTCGCCATAGCCCTGGGTCGCCAGGTTTTCCGGCGGGATGCCGTAGACGTCGGTCATCACGTTGGCGACCGATTCCGCGCGCTGGTCGGACAGGATCAGGTTGCTCTGGTCGGAACCAACAGCGTCGGTATGGCCTTCGATCAGGAAGGTCTCGGTCGGGTCCTTCTTCAGCACCTCGTTGATCGCGTCGGCCACCTTGCGCAGGCTGCGCGCCTGGCTCATCGGGATCTCGGCGCTACCGGTCGCGAACGTCACGGTATCCAAGTCGATACGGCGAACCTTGTCGCGGATACGTGCCGAATACTTCACTTCGTTCAGCGAGTAGACACGCTCGACAGGCTCGACCGGCGGCTCGCGCAGGAAGTCGTAATAGTCGCGATTGTCGTCGCTGCTGGTGTCCATGATGTAGTCCTGCAGCGGAATGCGCAGGCGCATCGGCGGCAGATCGGCACCCGGATCCTCGAAGTAGTCGCGGTCAGGATTATCGTAGAGGTCAGGCGTATAGTAGAGCACGTGCTCGCGGCCGCGATTGTCGATGCGCGAACGCTGGATGATGTCGCCGTAGCGGTTGCGCACCGTCACGATCTGGTAGCCGTCGCGATCAATCGTCTCGCGATAGCGGTCACGCGGCAGCTGCTCGTAGATCGGACGCTCGCCATCGCGCAGGAAGCGGCGGTCGTCATCGCCGCGAACATAGGTCTGGTTGTTGAACTGGATGATGACGCGGTTGTCGTCACCACGCTGGCCGAAATTCGCGCCATCGGGACGGGCGAATTGCGGGCGCTGGTCCAGACGCTGTCCCTGCTCGGCGGTGATCGCTTCGATCTTGATCGGCGCGGGCTTCGCGGCACCGGGCGCCGCCAGCTGCGCGTCGGCATCAGACTTCGGCACGCGTACCTGCTGCTCCTGACCGCGCTGCTTGTCACGGTCACGACGCGACTGCACACCGCCGGAACGATCCGCATCCTTGTCACTGTCGAGAACGGCCGCACCGTTCTGCACAGGCAGAACGACGGTTTCCGTGCTCTTGCTCGGATCGGCGGCGATTTCCTTGCGACGCTCCAGTTCCTGCGGCGTCACTTTTTCAGGGGCCGGGATCGGCTGCTCGGTCTGGGCAACGGGTGGCTGACCTGCCGGCGGCTGGCCGGCCTGATCAGCGGGCTGACCGGCTGGTGCACCCGGCTGGGCCGGAGCGACCTGTTCGCCCTGCTGCTGCGCGGGTGCTTCACCTGGCTTGCCCTGACCGGGCGCCACCTGGGGCTGCGCTTCGGCCGGCTGCTGAGACGGAACGGACGCCTTGCCCGCGGGTGCTTCCTGCGGCTTGGCGGCGTTATCGGGAGCCGGCTGCTCGGTGGCGGGCGCAGTCTCTGCGGCCGGCTTTTGCGCGGGCTCGGCCTGCGGTGCTTCGGCCGTCGGCTTCTTGTGCGGCTTTGCAGGCTGTTCGCTGCCATCGGCGGCGGCCGGCTTGCCGTTCTTGCGTGGCGGCTTTGCCTGTTCGGGCTGCGCCTGCTCGGCCTGCGGCTGTTCCGCCTGCGGGGCGGCCTGCTCGGCGGGCTGCTGCTGCGGCGTGGCTTCTTCCTGCTGCGGCTGCTGGTCACGCTTCTTGCGGCGCGGCTGTTCAGCCGGCTGCTCGGCGCTCGGTGCTGCCTGCTCCTGCTGTTCGGCGGCGGGCTGCTTCTGGCGGCGCGGCTTTTCAGCGGGCGCTTCCTGCTGGGCGGGCTCGGCTGCCTGCGGTTCTGCGGCAGGCTGTTCTGCAGCAGGCTGGCGCTTTCTCGGCTTCTCGGCGGGCGCTTCGGCCTGCGGTGCCGGTTCGGCGGCAGCCGGTGGAGCCTCGGCTGGCGCTTCCTGCTTGGGTGCCGGCGGCGCCTCGGCGGGAGGTTCAGCGGCCTTTGGCGCTTCGGCCGGTGCCTGCTGCTGTTCCTGTTCCTGCTGCTGGCGCTTCTTCAGAATCTCCTCTTCGGAGGTCGCATCCTGTGCTACCTCGAAGCTGCCCGCGACGGCCCGATGGCCTGCTCCGACCTCTTCGACGCTCGGCGCTGCCGCAAACACGTGCGCCGGGGGCAGCACAAGCGACAGGGACAGAAGCGGAAAGGCCGCGCTGGCAAACAATCTGGATTTCATTCCCATAAGGTTTCCTCGTTTCTTGTTTATTCTTCGCGTTCGCAACGACGTCTCTTTTCGGCACGCAAACAAGCCTTGCTAAACTGAGCACGCCAGGATTCGTTCCACGGTCTTAAGAATTGCCGCATTAACCCGGTATGAATATGACGGTCTGCAAAGGTTCAGCTTCGCCATAGTTGGCCAGCACGACAAGGCAGTGAAAGCAGTTGCAATCCGCGTAAAAAAGGTTTGATTATCGCGGCAAGGCGTTGCAAAGCAGCGTCCTGCTTCATGCCACCAAAAAAACAAAGGGATGGCATGCGGTAACCAACAGAGAGGACTCACATGCATATCTCCACCCGTTTTCTCGCAGCCGCCTCGATCGCCGCGATGTCTCTTTTCGCGGGCTCGGCAATGGCCGATGGCGAGAAGTATGTCATTGGTACGGACTCGACCTACCCGCCCTTCGAATATGTTGACGCAAGCGGCCAGTTCCTCGGCTTCGACATGGACATCGCCCGCGCGCTCTGCACCCAGATGAAGGCCGACTGCACCATCGTCAGCAGCGATTGGGACGGCATCATCCCCGGCCTCAACGCCAAGAAGTTCGACATGATCATCTCGTCGATGTCGATCACGCCCGAGCGTTCGAAGCTCGTCGACTTCACCAACAAGTATTACAACACCCCGCCGGCAGTCGCCGTGCCGAAGGACTCCACCGTCACCGACGTTGCCGGCCTCAAGGGCAAGACGATCGGCGCGCAGACCTCGACCACGCACGCCAACTACGCTGAAAAGCACCTGGCCGACACCGAGCTGAAGCTCTACCCGACGGCAGACGAGTACAAGCTCGACATCTCCAACGGTCGTATCGATGCCGTCATCGACGACGTCGTCGTTCTGTCGCAGTGGGTCAAGTCGGATGCCGGCGCATGCTGCAAGATCCTCACGACCCTGCCGGTCGACAAGGAAATCAACGGCGTTGGCGCCGGTATCGCTGTTCGCCAGGGCGATCCGCTCCGCGAAAAGCTGAACACGGCGATCGCGGCGATCCGTGCCGACGGCACCTACAAGAAGATCCAGGACAAGTATTTCGATTTCGACGTCTACGGCGCCGAATAAGCTGTAGGCCTAATAAATGCGATGGCGGGAGGCTTGCCCTTCCGCCATTTTTGTTTGACAAAGAGTGCAATATCAAGGCGGCAAAAGCCGCGAGGGGAAACTTGGCATGGGCGGATTGTCCTCCGCACTGGGTTCGCTCTGGACCTGGATTGGATATGTGTTTGACCCGCTATGCGGACCCGTCGGCATTTTCACATGGCTCGGCCAATCGACGATTCTGGCCTGTGGCGACACCGGCTGGGGCGATGAGATCGCCGCCGGCCTGAAGGTCACGGTCGCCGTCGCCCTTGTGACGCTCCCGATCGGCCTGTTGATCGGCTTCTTGGTGGCGCTCGGCCAGCAATCGGAAGAAAAGGCGGTACGCCTTGCCGCCGGCATCTACACCACCATCTTCCGCGGCCTGCCCGAACTGCTGACGCTGTTCATCATCTATTACGGCATGCAGATCCTGCTCCAGTCGCTGCTCGCCTGGTTCGGCTATGACGGCCGCATCGAGATCAACGCCTTCGTCTCCGGCGTCATCGCTCTGTCCGTCGTGTTCTCGTCCTATTGTTCGGAAGTGCTGCTGTCGGCGTTCCGCGCCATTCCCAAGGGCCAGTACGAAGCCGGCGACGCGCTCGGCCTGCATCGCGGCCGCACGATGGTGCTGATCATCCTGCCGCAGCTGGTGCGCATCGCCCTTCCCGGCCTCGTCAATCTCTGGATGATCCTCTTGAAGGATACGTCCTACGTCTCGATCATCGGCCTTGCCGACGTGCTGCGCCAGACGGGCGTGGCGGTGAAGGTCACCAAGGAGGCGTTTCTGTTCTACACACTGGCCTGCGGCATCTATCTCGGGCTTGCCATCATTTCCTCGTTCGGCCTGCGCTATATCGAACGTTGGGCGAAGCGCTCGGAGATTAGCCGATGAGCCACGCAGAGGTGCTGATCCCCCCGCAGCCGGCCCCGAAAAACCTCGCCAAGCCGCTGACGCTCGCCCGCGTCATGGGTTGCCTCGTGGTCGCCCTGTGGATCATCCTTGCTATCGCGCTGATCGGCATGATCATCGAGGGCTGGGATGTCGAGAAATTCACCCGCTACGGCCCGCGCTATCTGCACGGATTGATGACCACGATCGTGCTGGTTGCCGTCTCCGTCGTCTGCGGCGCAGTTCTCTCCGTTCCGCTCGCCTTCGCCCGCATGTCGAAGAACAAGGTCATCAACGGGCTTGCCTTCTGCTACGTCTACGTCTTCCGCGGCACGCCGCTGCTCGCCCAGCTCTTCCTGATCTACTACGGTCTCGGCCAGTTCCGGCCGCAGTTGGAATCCGTGGGCCTCTGGTGGTTCTTCCGCGATGCCTGGTATTGCGGCCTGTTCTCGATGACCATTAACACCGCCGCCTATCAGGCCGAGATCCTGCGCGGCGCTATCGAGAGCGTACCGCGCGGCCAGCATGAAGCAGCCTCCTCGCTCGGCATCCACAAGATCATCGCCTTCCGCAAGATCGTGCTGCCGCAGGCGCTGATCGTGGCGCTGCGCCCCTATGGCAACGAGATCATTCTGTTGATCAAGGGATCGGCCGTCGTCGCCATCATTACCGTACTCGACCTCATGGGCGAGACGCGCTACGCCTTCTCGCGCACCTTCGACTACCAGACCTATCTCTGGGCGGCGATCTTCTATCTCGCCATGGTCGAAAGCCTGAGGCACCTGTGGAACTGGATCGAGCGCCGCCTCACCCGCCACCTGAAGCGATAGGCCTCTTGGCAGCACTCTCGACAGAGGGCTGCCAAGCTATTGAAAATAAATAATGTTATCCATTTTCTTGTAGCCTTTTCGCAAGCTTCGCGTAACCATGTCATGCTCTCATTTAAACGGACGCTAATAAGCGCCGAATGGGAACAGCGAGGCATCAAATGCACAAGGACATGGAAAGACAGCTTCAGGGTTACGGCCTGACGACGGCCCAGATCCTCTATCGCATGCCGGATCATCACGCGATCCTGCAGACCTACATCTGGCAGGATTACGATCTTGCACCCGACTTTCCCGAAATGCGCGGCTTCCTGAAATTCTGGCAGGAGACGCTAGACGGACCGCTGCACTCGGTGCGCTACATTCACCGCAAGCTGATCTCGGCCACGGAATGGCGCGCTCTGAAAGGCGAGTTCATCATCAACTGAGCAGCCGCCATCAACGTCACCATTGCAAAACCGGGCCGCTCGCCTTAGAGGCAGGGCGACAAACGAATGATGGTGAGCAGACATGGCCCAGAAGATCGACGAAGAGGCACTCGCGGAAGCCTATAACCGCGCCCTTTCCCTGGAAAAGGCCGGCGATGTCGATGCCGCCGTGAAGGCCTACGAGGAAGTCCTGGCGATCGATCCCGACGATCACGGCGGTGCCGCCGTCCGTATCGCCGCCATGGGTCGTGGCGAGACACCGGCCAAGGCACCCGACGCCTACGTCGAGACCCTCTTCGACCAGCACGCCGAAGTCTTCGAGGACGTCCTCGTCGAGCAGCTCGGCTATCACGTACCCATGCTGGTGCGTCAGCGCCTGCAGGCGCTGAACCTCGGCCCCTTCAAGCGCCTGCTTGATCTCGGCTGCGGCACCGGCCTCACCGGAGGCACGCTGCGCGATCTCTGCGAGGAGATGACCGGCATCGACCTCTCGGAAAACATGGTCGAGATCGCCCATGAGAAGGACCTCTACGAGACGCTGTTCGTCGCCGAGGTCGAAGACTTCCTAGACGACAATGACGAAGAGCCCTTCGACATCATCACCGCCACCGACGTCCTGCCCTACCTGGGCGGCCTCGAGCCCCTGTTCTTCGGCGCCGCCGAGAACCTGACGCCCGGTGGCCTCTTCATCTTCTCCTCGGAAACCCTGCCCGCCGAAAAGCTAGCCGGCCGCGCCTACATGGTCGGCCCGCACCAGCGCTTCGCGCACTCCGAGGCTTACGTCCGCGAACGCCTCGACGCCACCGGCTTCGAATTGATCGAGATCACCGACATCAACGTGCGCATGGAAGACGGCCAGCCGACGCCGGGGCACCTGGTGATCGCGAAATTGCGCTAAACCCCGCGCAGGCGGATAATCGCTTGCCGCTTACATGACGACATGCTGATATCGCGCCATTCGACATCCCGGAATGGCGCGAAGGATCCGTTCTCATGACACTCGTCCTGCATCAGCATCCGCTTGCCTCCTTCTGCCACAAGGTGCTGATCTCGCTTTACGAAAGCGGCACGCCATTCGAGCGCGTGCTCGTCAATCTCGGCGACGAAGCCTCGCGTACGGCCTTTCTGGCGCTCTCGCCGCTCGGCAAGATGCCGGCGCTTGAGGATAAGAGCCACGGACGCACGGTTTTCGAGACCTCCATCATCATCGAGTATCTCCACCGCTATCATCCCGGCAGCGCGCGGCTGATCCCAGAGGATTTCGACGCGGCGCTGGATGTGCGTTTATGGGATCGCTTCTTCGATCACTACGTTCAGGAACCGATGCAGCAGATCGTCAGCGAGCGCATGCGCGCCGATGGGAGCGAGGCCAGAGCAGAAGAAGCCCGGCAGGCGCTGAAACGCGCCTATGCCGTGATTGAGGACCAGCTTGCGGCCGACGGCTGGATCACGGGAGAGAGCTTCACCATGGCCGATTGCGCCGCCGCACCCGGCCTGTTCTACGCCGAGACGCTGGTGCCTTACGGCAGCGACGTCCCGAAGCTTGCAGCCTATCATCAGCGCCTGATGGAGCGCCCGTCGGTGGCCAGGGTGCTTGAGGAAGCCATGCCCTATTTCAAATATTATCCCTACAAGGAAAACCTGCCCGCCCGCTTCAGGCCCACCGACGCCGAAGCTTGAGGCCCAGACTGAAGCATGACGGTCACCGATCAGTGACCGCCATCCGTTCCAAGAATGGCCGACAGCAACCGCCCCTCAAGCTCCGCCAGATCGGCATTGCCGTGACGGCGCGGATGCGGATGGGGAATGGCGAGGTCGAGCGACACCCTGCCCTCGTCGAGCACGATCACCCGGTCCGCCAGATGCACGGCCTCGCTGACATCATGCGTAACAAGCACGGCGGTGAAGCCGAGCTCCCGCCAAACGCGCGCCAAAAGCTCCTGCATGCTGATCCGGGTCAGCGCATCGAGCGCGCCAAGCGGCTCGTCCAGCGCCAGCACACCGGGACGGCTCACCAGCGCGCGGGCAAGCGCCACGCGCTGCCGCTGTCCGCCCGAAAGCCGCGCCGGCCACTCGCCGGCCTTCTCCGCCAGCTGCACTTCCGAGAGCACGGCCTCGACCTCCCGCGCCGCCAGGCGCCGGTCAATTTTGTCGCCAAGCCCGACCGCGACGTTATCGGCAACATCAAGCCATGGCAGCAGCCTCGGCTCCTGGAAGACGATACGCGCATTGGCCTCGCCGCCATCAGGCGTATCGAAAGTGAGCTCTCCCGACGTCGGCTCGTCCAGGCCCATGAGCGTGCGTAGAAGTGTGCTCTTGCCGCAACCACTCTTGCCGATCACGGCAACGAACTGCCCGGCTGGAATGTGCAGGTTGATCCCCCTGAGCACCCTGTTGGCACCAAAGCTCTTCTCCAACCCTTTCAGGGTGATCGCGGCGGCACCGCTGCGCGCGGGCCTATGCGCGTCGTGCGTATATTCCGGCGCATCGGCAACGCCCTGGAAGCGCTCATGTGCAATGAGGGTCATGGCCACTCTCCTACTTCTGATAGACCGGGTTCCACTTGAGCGCCCGGCGCTCGAGCGAACGGGCCACGACATCGGCGAGCTTGCCGAGAAGCGCGTAGATGACGAGCGCCAGCACAACGACATCGGTCATCATGAATTCGCGCGCATTATTGGCCATGTGGCCGATCCCCGACGACGCGGCGATCGATTCCGAGACGATCAGGGTCAGCCACATGATGCCGAGCGCATAGCGCAGCCCGACGAAGATCGACGGAAGCGCGCCGGGAAAGACCACCTTGCGAAACAGCGTCCAGTTGCTCATCCCGTAGACCCGTCCCATCTCGATCAGATCGCGATCGACATTGCGCACGCCGTGATAGGTATTGAGATAGACGGGAAACAGCACGCCGAGCGACGTCAGGAACAGCTTCGATTCCTCGCCGATCCCGAACCACAGGATGACGAGCGGGATCATCGCCAGATGCGGAATGGTGCGCAGCATCTGCAGCGTCGTATCGGTCAGCTGTTCAGAGAGCTTGGAGACGCCATTGGCGATCCCGAGCAGAAAGCCGATCGCCCCACCGACGACGAGCCCGGCAAAGGCCCGGCCGGCGCTGACGAGAATATCGTGCGGCAGCTGCCCTGAAAGCGTCGTCGACCAGAAAGCCAAAGCGACGTCAGCTGGCGACGGCATGATGCGCGACGAGATCCAGCCCAGCGAACAGCCGAGCTGCCACGCCGCGATGATGGCAAGCGGCACCAGACAGGGCAGCAACCGATCGCGCCCCGGCACCGGCAGCCGGAAACCTTGTTTCGGTGCCGTCCTGCCTGCTGTCCGCTCCGTCAGCGCGCGGCCGATCGGCGTATCGAATGTCGACATCGAGTTCTTCCTCGCCTCTGTGTCGCCACGGCCTCAAGCCCGCTGGCAGACATGCATGCGTTCATTGAAGCGCTGCCCGCGCGTGGCCGGCAGCGCATCCGTTCGATCAGGATCCGGAGACCACCTTGAGATTGCCGCCATGGCTGCCGCCACCGAAGACCTGCCGCTTGCCGAAATCGCTGTCGAAGCCGTGGCGCTGCTCCTTGCGGGTGATGCCGAGCTCCGGGAACAGCAGTTCGGCGACGCGATAGGCTTCTTCCAGATGCGGGTAGCCGGAGCCGATCACCGTATCGATGCCGACCTCCTGGTATTCGCGCAGCCGCGCGGCCACCGTCTTCGGCGAGCCGACCAGAGCCGTGCCGGCGCCGGCGCGCACCAGCCCGACGCCCGCCCACAGGTTCGGCGACACTTCGAGCTTGTCGCGGCGTCCACCATGCAGCGCCGCCATGCGCTTCTGGCCGACGGAATCGGATTCGTTGACGAAGCGCTGCTGCGCCTCCTGGATCGTCTCGTCGTCGAGCTTGGAGATCAGCCGGTCGGCCGCGGCCCAGGCCTCCTCGTCGGTTTCGCGAACGATGAAATGCAGGCGGATGCCGAAGCTGACCTCCCGGCCCTTCTCTGCAGCGGCGGCGCGCACCTTCTGAACCTTCTCGGCCACCTGCGCCGGCGGCTCGCCCCATGTCAGGTACTTGTCGACCCGGCCGACAGAGAAATCGATCCCGGCATCCGAGGAGCCGCCGAAATAGAGCGGAGGGCGCGGGTTCTGCACGGAGGGGAAACCGAGGCGCGCATTGGTCGCCTTGATATACTTGCCGTCATAGCTGGCGACACCCTTCTCCAGCAGTTCCTCGAACACAGTGAAGAACTCGTCGGCATGGGCGTAGCGCTCATCATGCGCCAGCGTGATGCCGTCGCCGGCAAGCTCGCCCGGACTGCCGCCGACGACGATGTTGAGCAGC
This sequence comes from Rhizobium sp. FG113, assembly GCF_057809895.1. NCBI lineage: Bacteria > Pseudomonadati > Pseudomonadota > Alphaproteobacteria > Hyphomicrobiales > Rhizobiaceae > Rhizobium > Rhizobium sp. FG113. Next base: position 125,031 of record NZ_JBMDKV010000010.1, read on the forward strand.
AGCCGCCCGTTCGAGATGCGGTCGAGCGTCGTCGCCAGCCGCGCGTAGTAAGCGGGCGATGCCGTGCCGGGGCGGATGGCGACAAGGAACTGCAGCTTCTCCGTCTTGGTCGCAAGCGCTGCCGCCGTCACGAAGGATTCCTCGCAGGACACCCCGGTGGGGAGAAGTACGCCGGAATAGCCGAGACGGTCGGCGGCTTGAGCGATCTGCGTTAGGTAGTCGAATTCCGGCGCGCGGTTCAGGTCGTTGGAGCCGAGATAGGCGCCGTCTCCCGATGTCGGGATGAACCAGAGAAAATTGATGGGATCGTGCTTGCTGCTCATGGAAATGATCCTCTTGATCTCGAAAATTCGGGTCAGCTTGCGGGATGCCAGACGATATCGCTGACGGTCAGTTGCTTCGGCACGACGCCGAGCTTGAAGAAATCGTCGGCAAGCGCCTGCTGGTAGGTGAGTGCTTCATCGGGGACGAGCGAGACCTTGCCGAGATCGGCCTGGCTGCGCGTCAGCGTCACGCGGGTGATATCGGCGGGAACGCCGGTGATTTCGGCCAGTATCTTCACGGTCCCGTCGAGGTCCGCCTGCGCCGCCGCGCCGACCTTGGCGAGTTCATCGATCACATCGGCAATGACGTCGGGATGCGCTTCGGTGAAGGTAGCGTTGCCGAGGAAGTAGCCCCAATTGTCGAGCAGACCCTCGGATGTGGTGACCACGCGCGTCTGCGGATCGGCCTCGGCCACGGCGAAGAACGGATCCCAGATCGCCCAGGCGTCGATCGCCCCGTTCTTGAAGGCAGCACCCGCATCGGGTGGCGGCAGGTCGATTTCGGTGATGTCGGACAGCTGAAGCCCGGCCTTCGACAAGACCTTCAGCGCGAAGTTATGAGCGCTGGAGCCGCGCTTGTAGGCGACCTTCTTGCTCTTGAGGTCCTCGATCGTCTGGATCGGCGAATCCTTGTGGACCAGCAATCCATGAAACGCCGCCGGACCGCGATAGGCACCGACATAAAGCAGATTGCCGCCGGCAGCTTGCGCAAATAGCGGCGGCACGTCGCCAGTCACGCCGAAATCCAGCGCATCGGCTCCAACGGCCTCGAGCAAAGGCGGCCCCGAGGTGAATTCGTTCCACTCTACGGTCACGCCCCTGGCGGCCAGCCGCTTTTCCAATGCGCCGGTGCGCCGCGCCAACGCCAGCACGCCAAATTTCTGCCAGCCGATCCGGATCGTCGTCTCAGCGGCTTTTGCCGTCCGCACCTGAGGCAAGATCGTGGTCGCGGCAGCGGCCCCCAAAAGGCCGAATGTCTGTCTGCGGGTGAACATGCTGGGCTCTCTCCTCATGGCCACGCTTTGCGCTCTCAGGCCGTTTTCATGAGGCAATGATTTCATAGACTACTAATTAGATCGACATTATAAATTTTCTAGCCGAAACCAATGTGGGGAATAATTTTCCATATTCGCGGCACAAACCAACAGCCCGTGCCGCAACGTCACGACGCCCGATTTCGTCTCGGTGATCAGCTCGCCTTCGGGCGCCAGACGATATCGCCGGTCTTCAGCTGCTTCGGCACGATGCCGAGATTGTAGAATTCGTCGGCCAGCGCCTGCTGGTATGCGGCCGCGTCGTCGCTGATGGTCGACACGCCGCCAAGATCGGCACCCGCCCGTGTCAGCGTCACGCGGGTGATATCGGCGGGAACGCCTGTTATCTCGGAAAGCTCCTTGATCGTGTCGTCGAGCTTGCCCTGCGCGGACCGGCCGACCTTGGCGAGTTCATCGATGACATCGCTGACGACCTGCCCATTCGCATCGGTGAAACCGGCATTGGCGAGGAAGTAGCTGTAGGACGGCACGATCCCCTCAGCCGTGGACAGGATACGCGTCTGCGGATCGGCCTCGACGATGGCAAGATAGGGATCCCAGATCGACCATGCGTCGATGCTGCCGTTCTTGAAGGCGGCGGCCGCGTCCGGCGGCGACAGGTCGATAGGCTCTACGTCGTCGATCTTGAGGCCGGCCTTGCGCAGGATCTTGACGGTAACGTTATGGGCGCTCGATCCGCGCTTGAAGGCGACCTTCTTGCCCTTCAGGTCTTCGACTGTCTTGATATCGGAATCCGTGCGGACAACGATCGCCGAGCCGGCGGCACTGCCGCGATAGGTGCCGACATAATAGAGCTGGCCGCCGGCCGCCTGTGCGAATAGCGGCGGCACATCGCCCGTCGCCCCGAAATCGAGCGCGCCGGCCCCCAGCGCTTCCAGCAGCGGCGGCCCCGAGGTGAATTCGGACCAGCTGACGGTGATGCCCTTGTCGGCAAGCCGCTTCTCCAGCGCCCCTCTGCGCTTGGCGAGCGCCAGCACGCCGTTCTTCTGCCAGCCGATGCGAAACTCGGTGGCGGCGGCGCGCGCCGGCCGGATGGCGGGCAGTATGGCGGTTGCTGCAGCAGCGCCGAAAAGCCCCAGTGTCTGTCGACGAGAAATCATGGCTGTCCCCTTTCGATCAGCGTGCTCCGGGTCTGATCTCCGAAGCCGCTGTGTTGCGATGAGGGAAATTCTGCTGAAATCTATAAATTATATCGACAATTATGTTTGTGATTTTCGGCCCGCTCGAAATTATCCTGACCCGATTTCGGGCGTTGAACGGAAATTTGTTCCAACAGCGAACGCCTCGCATCATTTCGGCGGCTTTTCGCCCCGCCCTATTTGGGCTACTCCTCTTGCCGGCATTCATGAAAGGATAGGTACATGGCAAAAGTCGCATTCATCGGTCTCGGCGTCATGGGTTTTCCCATGGCAGGTCATCTGAAGGTGAAAGGCGGCCATGATGTCACGGTCTATAACCGAACCGCCGCCAAGGCGGCCGCCTGGGCCGAGAAATTCGGCGGCAAGTCGGCCCCAACGCCGGCCGAGGCCGCCCGCGACGCTGATTTCGTCTTCACCTGCGTCGGCAACGACGACGATCTCCGCTCGGTGACTTCAGGCAAGGACGGTGTTCTGCAGACGATGAAAGCGGGCGCGATCCTGATCGACAACACCACCGCCAGCGCCGATGTCGCCCGCGAACTCTACGCCGCCGCCAAGGAAAAAGGCGTGGGCTTCATCGACGCGCCTGTATCGGGCGGCCAGGCCGGCGCCGAGAATGGCGTGTTGACGGTCATGTGCGGTGCCGAGGACACCGTCTATGAGAAGGCCAAGCCCGTGATCGATGCCTTCGCCCGCATGGTCGGCCTGATGGGCGCGCCGGGTGCCGGACAGCTCACCAAGATGATCAACCAGATCTGCATCGCCGGCATCGTCCAAGGCCTCGCCGAGGGCATTCATTTCGGCAAGCGCGCCGGTCTCGATATCGAGAAGGTCGTCGATGTCATCTCCAAGGGTGCGGCCGGCTCTTGGCAGATGGAAAACCGCCACAAGACCATGAACGAGGGCAAATACGACTTCGGCTTCGCCATCGACTGGATGCGCAAGGATCTCGGCATCGTTCTCGACGAGGCCCGCAACAACGGCGCCAAGCTGCCCCTCACCGCGCTCGTCGATCAGTTCTACGGCGACGTCCAGGCCATGGGCGGCAATCGTTGGGACACGTCCTCGCTGCTCGCCCGCCTCGAAAAATGATCGGCCCCTCCTCCAGCGCAGCGGATTTGATCGCGCATCTGCGCACGTTGCGCTCGGAGGAAGCGATATTAGGAATGCGCCGTTTCGGCATCGTGACCGATACGGCGCTCGGCATCTCCAACCCGGCCATGCAGGCGATCGCCCGCACGGTGAAGAAAGACCACGCGCGGGCGTTGGCACTGTGGCAAAGCGATATCAGGGAAGCGCGCCTGCTCGCGCTTTACACGGCCGACCCGAAGCAACTGACGCAGACACAGGCCCGAAAATGGGCCGACGACTTCTGCTCCTGGGAGATTGTCGATACCGCAGCCGACCTCTTCGTCAAGGCAAGGCTGCTGTCGCTCATTCAAGATATGGCGGCTGATGATCGCGAATTCGTCCGCCGCACAGCCTTTGCAATGATCGCCAGCGCAGCCGTTCACATGAGGACGGAGCCGGACGAGACGCTCATCGGCTTTCTGCCGCTCATCGAACGCCACGCCACCGATCCGCGCAACTTCGTACGCAAGGCCGTCAACTGGGCGCTCCGCAACATCGGCAAGCGCAACCAGCATTGCCACGCCTTTGCGGTGAGATTGGCGGAACGGCTAGCCGCCGACGCGGACAAGACCGCCCGATGGATCGGCAAGGATGCGGCAGGGGAACTGACGAGCGAGAAAATTCTCGCCCGCGTTCAAAAGAAGGGCTCAGTCCTCAAGGGCTGAACTCAGTCTTCGTTGGACTTCGAGTTGTCGAGGATCATGTAGTCGAGCGGCAGCTGCGTCGAATACTTGATCTGCTCCATCGCAAAAGCCGAGGAGACGTCGCGGATTTCGATCTTGGCGATCATCCGCTTGTAGAAGGCGTCATAGGCCGCGATATCGGGCACGACGACGCGCAGTAGGTAATCCACGTCGCCGCTCATGCGATAGAATTCGACGACTTCAGGGAATTCCGCCACCACTTCCGAAAACCGCCGCAGCCATTCGATCGAATGCGTCGCGGTGCGGATGGAGACGAAAACCGTGACCTTGGTATTGACCTTCTCGGGATCGAGAATGGCCACACGGCGCTTGATGACGCCGTCTTCTTCCATTTTCTGGATACGGCGCCAGCAAGGGGTCGTGGAAAGGCCGACCTTCTTTGCGAGATCGGCAACCGCCAATGTGGAATCTTCCTGCAAAAGGCGCAGAATCTTGCGGTCTAGACGGTCCATTTATCCCACCCCTACGAATTATTTTCTATGTATAGCGCGATTCCGGCCAGTGGAAAGAAATTTGTTTCAGTTCACAAGCATTGTGATGCGCGCCCGCAAGGCTGGCAGCAATTCCTCTTCGAACCACGGATTGCGCCGGATCCAGCCTGTGTTCCGCCAGCTCGGATGCGGCAGCGGCAGGAAGGCCGGCGATCGATTGGCAAACAGGATCTCCCGCCACATCCGTACCGTCTCGGTCACGCTGCCGCGCCGCTCGCTCCCCAAATGCCAGGCCTGCGCATATTGCCCGATGACGAGCACCAGTTCGATCTGCGGCATCGCGGCGATCACGGGAGACCGCCAGCGAGGCGCGCATTCGCGCCGGGGCGGCAGATCGCTGCCCTTGGCATCATAACCCGGAAAACAGAAGCCCATCGGCACGATGGCGAAGCGATCGCGATCGTAGAACGTGTCGCGATCGACCTGCAGCCATTCGCGCAGCCGGTCGCCCGATGCATCGTTGAAGGGAATGCCGCTCTCGTGCACCTTCAGCCCCGGCGCCTGCCCCGCGATCAGTATCCTCGCCTTGGTCGACATCACCACTACCGGCCGTGGCTCATGCGGCAGCCGGTAGTCGGGCCCGCGCAGCGGAGCGTCGCGACAGATCCGGCAGGCGGCGATCGCCTCGCGCATCTCCTCCAGCCCATCCGCCGCACCTACCATCCGAAAAACCCTCTGACGCCGCCCGCGCGCTCGGCATCCTGCCTGTGGTCGCGGAAGTCACGCGGCCTCTCGAATGCGCCAGCCCAAAGACCAATCTTCTCCGCCCGCGCCTCAGCCTCCTCGTCACCATAGGCGCCATAGGAAACCGCCATGCCCCTCCGCACCATCGCGGCATTGAGATCGGCTCCACCCGCATGACACACCACAAGCAGCCGCTGAAAACGATCCCTCTCCGTCCCTACGCAGCGCGCATCATCAGCAGCGACAAGGCTCTGCAGCAAGCGCTTGGCCTCCTGCCCGCATGCCCACCGCGCCCCGCCTCGCTCGCAGGTCTGCGCAAGCTCGGGCGCATCGATCCCTTTCAGCCGCATCCTCTCCTCGCCGATCGCAAGGCTGTCGCCATCAGCCGCGTGGAAACGGCCGGAATGGGAAATCTCGGGCACATCGTTCAGCTTGGCCGCGATCAGCCAGATGAATGCGAGCAGCGCAAAGGCCGTCACACCGTCACGAACGGTTCTGAAACCCCGCGTCACGGTTTCGCCTCCTTCAAAAACAAACCCTTGGGAAAATTGGCAAACAACTTCTTAATATTTGAGTCCTAATGTTCACGTACCCGCAGATCAAGCGTCACGTGTATAATGAGTAACGGCGTAAGCACATCGACAGATAAGAATATCGTCGACAAATCACGGAGTCACCGCAACAAGCCCGTCGCAAAGGCTGTGCGCGTGACGCGTGAGCGCCTGCAATCGAGCCATGCGCCGAGCGGCGCCTTCGATCGTGATGTGCTGAACCTCTATATCAATGCCGTGCTCCAGGGCGCTTCGATCATCCCGCTCTTCGTGATCATCATCGCGATCCTCGGCATCTATTTCACCGGCGACACCCAGATCGTGCTCTGGGCCATACTGACGCTGACGGCCCATGCCGCCAACGTGTTTCTCGCGCGCCGCGCCCGCAAGCGCGAGATGACGGCGATCCGCACCCGCAAATGGCGCCGCCTGCTGCTGCTCGGCCAGTTCCTGATCGGCTGCTGCTGGGCCTATTTCGCCATTCAGGACTGCGCCGCCTGCGAACCGGCCAACCTCGTGCTCTACAAAGGCGCGACGCTTCTGATCGCGCTGTCGCTGACGGCCATGTGGAACTATATGCTGACGCTGTGCGTGCTGGTGACCTTCTCGCCCGTCGTCTTCGCGCTCGTCGCCAAATCCGGCATTTCGCGTGAGATCCTCGAGATCAGCCTGACCGCGACACTGACCACGACGGTCATCTTCTTCCACTACATCAGCGACCGCCTCTTCCGGCAGAACCTGCGCATCCTCTCCTACCAGGCGGAGAAGGACGACCTGATCGCCGAACTCGAAGTCGCCAAATCCATGTCAGACGAAGCCCGCCGCCGGGCCGAAGAGGCAAACCTCGCCAAGTCCCGTTTCTTGGCATCCATGTCGCACGAGCTCAGAACGCCGCTGAACGCCATCCTCGGCTTCTCCGAGGTGATGTCGGCGGAAGTGATGGGACCGCTGAACAACGCGACCTACAAGGAATATACCAGCGACATCCACCGTTCAGGTCAGCATCTCTTGAACCTGATCAACGAAATCCTCGACCTCTCCCGCATTGAGGCCGGCAAGTACGAACTCAGCGAAGAGGCAATCTCGCTGCTCGATATCTCGGAAGACTGCATCGGCATGGTGCAGCTGCGTGCCCGCGGCAAGAACATCACCATTTCGCAACAATTCGAGCTCGAACTTCCGGCCGTCTGGGCCGACGAGAAATCGATGCGTCAGGTGATCCTCAATCTTCTGTCCAACGCCGTGAAGTTCACCCCACAGGGCGGCGAGATCATGGTCAAGGTCGGCTGGACGGCCGGCGGCGGCCAGTACATCTCGATCAAGGACAACGGACCGGGCATTCCCGAAGACGAAATCCCGGTCGTCCTTTCCGCCTTCGGCCAAGGCTCGATCGCCATCAAGAGCGCAGAACAGGGCACCGGCCTCGGCCTGCCGATCGTTCAGGCAATTCTTGCCAAGCACGACGGCCAGTTCATCCTGAAATCGAAGCTCCGCGAAGGCACCGAAGTCATCGCCATCCTGCCGGCGCGACGCGTGCTGCAGTCGGTTCCGGCCGTCGAAGACGCCCAGGCCGTCTCCCGCAAGCGCCGCAGCTTCGCCTGATAGGCTCAGCCGAACATCAAATGCTTGCCGATCGTAAACAGCATGAAAATGCCGCAGGCAGTCAGCATGCAAAGCACGGCGAATGAGCCGAGATCCTTGGCGTGCTTGCCGACGCTTGAGATCTCCGGCGAAATGCGATCGATGACTTCCTCGATCGCGGTGTTGAGCGCCTCGATGGCGAAGACGATCAGGAACAGGACGACCGCGATCATCAGTTCGACCAGCGTCGCGCCCACCGCCAGAAGCAGGATCAGCGCGACGGCGGCGAAGAGTAGCTCCTGCCGGAACGCGGCCTCCTTGATCAGTCGCTTGAAGCCGCCGAGCGAGTAACTGGCGGCAGCAAAAAAGTGGCTGATGCCGGTGAGTTTGGTCACGGCAGGTTTCATCAGGCGTCCTCGTCGTCAGGTAGATGGCGGCAATGCCTGCCGCTTCATATCAGAAGAATGCGAATAGCGTGTACACGCTTGCGTCGCAAGCCATCTGTCATAAACCTGTCACGAACCTGAACGCCGCCCTGAACTCGGGCGATGAGTTCAGTGTTCGGGCTTGTTTGTCACACCGGCCTGCGCGAAGGTCGCCATGCCGGAGTGGCATGCCGCGGCCGCCTTGACGATACCGGCGGCAAGCGCTGCCCCCGTGCCCTCGCCGAGCCGCATGCCGAGCGCCAGAAGCGGCGTCTTGCCGAGCATCTCGATCGCCTTCAGATGACCCGGCTCGCCGGAGACGTGACCGATCAGGCAGTGGTCGAGCGCCGAAGGGTTGGCGGCCTGCAGGATGGCGGCGGCGGCCGTTGCCACGTAGCCGTCGATCAGCACCGGGATGCGCTCGACGCGCGCGGCAAGGATCGCGCCTGCCATCGCGGCGATCTCACGGCCGCCGAGGCGGCGCATGATCTCCAAGGGATCGTCGAGATGATCGCTGTGCAGCGCCACCGCCTTTTCGACGGCTGCAACCTTGCGCTCGAACATCTCCCCTTCCGAACCCGTGCCGGGGCCGACCCAGTCACGGGCATTGCCACCGTAAAGCGCGTAGTTGATCGATGCGGCGATCGTCGTGTTGCCGATGCCCATTTCGCCGATGCACAGCAGATCGGTGCCGCCTGCGATCGCTTCCATGCCGAAGGCCATGGTGGCGGCGCAATCGCGCTCGGAGAGTGCGGGCTCCTCGGTGATATCGCCGGTCGGGTAATCGAGCGCCAGGTCGAACACCTTCAGTCCGAGATCGTAGGCCACGCAAATCTGGTTGATCGCAGCACCACCGGCCGCGAAGTTTTCGACCATCTGCTGCGTCACTGTCGGCGGAAACGGCGTGATGCCCTGCTTCACGACACCATGGTTGCCGGCGAAGATCGCCACCAGCGGCCGGTTGACGGCGGGCGTGCGGCCCGTCCAGGCGGCCAGCCAGAAAGCGATCTCCTCAAGGCGGCCGAGCGAGCCCGGCGGCTTGGTCAGCTGGGCATCGCGCTCGCGGGCAGCGACAAGCGCCCGTGGATCCGGCCCCGGCAGATCGCGCAGAAGTGTCCGGAAATCGTCGAACGGCAGGCCTGAAACGCTCATGGATGCGGCTTCCTTGTCTCGTCTGTAAACTTGTCTTATGGCTGCAAATCAGCTTCTTTCGCGGCCACTCTTAAATCCAGCCGCGAAGCGGAACAACTCTAAAAAGCGCCAGACATCATCCCCGGGAGCGGACGCGCCATGAACATCGCAACCTATGTGGCCGATATCGCGCGCGCCGTCGCATTCCTGAGCCGTATTCCGATGCCGAAGGCAGCCTTTGCGGGCTATGACGGAAAACTCGGTCGCGTCGCGCGCGCCTTCCCCGTTGCCGGCATCATCATCGGCCTGCTGCCGGCAATCGTTCTGCTCGTCATGCTCGGCCTGCGCGCCGACCGGCTGATGTCGGCGCTAGTGGCTCTGGCGGTACAGGCGATCGTCTCGGGCGCGCTGCATGAGGACGGCCTTGCCGATTGCGCCGACGGCATCGGTGGCGGCCGCGACCGCGCCCAGCGGCTGTCGATCATGAAGGACAGCCGCATCGGCACCTATGGCGCCATCGCGCTGATCCTCTCCTTCGCCATTCGCGCCGCCGCCATCGCCGCGATCGCGCGCGGCGTCGTGCCGTTTGCCGCCGCACTCGCCCTGCCCGCCATCGGCTGCATCAGCCGCGGCGCGCTCGTCTGGCACTGGCACCGCCTGCCGCCGGCCAAATCCGATGGCGTGGCCGCAGCAGTCGGCCAGCCCAGCGAAGGCGTTATGCAAATGGCGGTCGTCTCGGCCTGCGCGCTGGCGGCACTCATGATTTGGCCGAGCCTAGGCCTTCTGCCGCTCATCTGCGCCCTGCTCGCCTGCGGCCTCAGCGCTATGATCTTCACTCGAGTGGCCCGTGTGACTCTCTCCGGCCATACCGGCGATACGCTGGGCGCGACCGCTCAAATTTCCGAGATGGCGGCGCTGTGTGCTCTTGCCATGGCCTTGTGAAACAACGATATCATTTGTCATGATAAGCCCGTGCATCAACATCTGCTCCATTGATTCATCCAGCGGCTTTTGCGCGGGCTGTGGCCGAACGATCGAGGAAATTGTTGGCTGGGCGGCGTTTTCGGATGAAGAGAGGCACGCGGTCATGCGCCTGCTGCCCGCCAGGATGAAAGCGATCCCATCAGCGGCATCGCGCGAGACGATGGCAAGCACGGAGCTCACCGCATGAACAGGCTGACGATTGGACTTGGCGGTCTCGGCATCGGCCTTCTCATCTTGCTCTTCAACCACGACAGCCCCAAGATCCTCGGCGTCAGGACCGACGATTTCGGCCGCATGCTCTATCTTCTCCCCATCGCGCTGATGCTGGCTGCCGGCATCTGGGGACGGCGCATCAGCGTCGGCGAGACGATGCGCCACATGATGATCTGGCTGGTGCTGATCCTCGGCCTCGCCACCGCCTATCTCTACCGCTACGACGCGCTCAGCGTCGGCAATCGTCTGCTGGCGGGCCTCATTCCCGGCCACGCCGTGGTCGTGACCACCAGCGAGGGCGGCAAGGAAGTCATCCTGCACAAGCTGCTGAATGGTCATTTCGAGGCCGATGTCGAGATCAACGGCCAGACCATCACGATGTTGGTCGACACCGGCGCCAGCATGATCGCGCTCTCGCGCGAGGACGCCGAGCGCGTCGGCATCATCCCCGATAACCTCACCTATTCGATGAGCGTCATGACCGCCAACGGTCGCGCCCAGGCGGCCCCCGTCACGCTGTCTGAAGTGGCGATCGGCCCCATCGTGCGCAACAACGTCGCCGGCAGCGTCGCCGAGGACGGACGGCTGGACCAGAGCCTGCTCGGCATGAGCTTCCTCGAGACGCTGGGTTCGCTGCAGATGCAGACCGACGAACTGAGGATGCGCGACTAGCGTCGCAAACTGCCTAGCGCAGGACGGGAAAACGAACCAGCACGCGCGTTCCGGGCTGGTTGTCCTCCAGCATCACCTCGGCCGAATGCAGATCGGCAACAGCCTTGACCAGGCTCAAGCCCAAACCGCTGCCCGCCGACGTGCGGCTCTTGTCGAGCCTGTAGAGCCGGCGAAACACCTTCGTGTGCTCCGCGGTAGGAATCCCGACGCCGTTGTCCGCCACTCGGGCCAGAAGCAGATTGTCGCGGCGCGCCAGCGAAAGCTCGATCAGCGTTCCTGTCCCACTGTGGGTGATGGCGTTTTCGATCAGGTTGACGAACATCTGGATCAGCAGCTCGCGGTCCCCCATCAGCTGCATGCCGGCACCATCGACCGCGACAAAACGCAATGTCTGGCCGGCATCGACGGCCACGTCGCGGTAAATCTCCGTGACGGATGACATGACGTCGGCCAGGTCGACCGATTGGAAACGCGCCCGCCGGGCACCGGCCTCGATCTGGGAAATCCTCAGCAGCGCTTCGAACGTGGCGTTGATCTGATCGCTTTCCATGCAGGCGTCCGCGATCAGTTGCCCGACCGGCTCACCGCGTTCCGTCCGTTCCGCCGCGTCTTCGAGCGTCATCTTCAACCTGTTGAGCGGCGTCTTGAGCTCGTGCGCGATATCGGCGCTCACCTGCCGCATGCCCTCCACCAGCCCCGACAGCCGGTCGAGCGCATGATTGATCTTCTCGGACACCAGATCGATATCATCGCCATTCCCACGCAAGGGAATGCGCGTTGCAAGCTCGCCATTCGACACATCGATCATGGTGCGCGCCACCGCGTCGAGACGCCGCTGCGCTCTGGTCGCCAGGAAAGCGCCGCCACCAACAGCGATCAGCACGATGACGCCGGCGGCCCAGCCGAGGCTTACCAGCAGGATTTCGCCAAGCCTCTCCTTCTCCGCAAAGCTGCGGCCTACCACCAGCCGGTTGCCGCCGACAAGACCGCTGCGCACGCGATAGGAATGTCCGTCAGGCAACCCCAGCGCCGCCGCACCGACGCTCGACAGACCTTCGCTCGCAACGGGGAGCGCAATATTGCCGGCCAAACGCTTGCCGTTCGGGTCGCTCAGCAAGAACACGCCCTGATCCGGCGACCGCAGGCTCGAATAGGTGTTCACCGCCGCGATCAGGTCCTCGACATCGTTCTGCGCATAGGTCGAGGCGATCGCGCTGTAGATCTCGTTGACGGTATCGTCGAGCTGACGTTCGAGACCGCTGTTGAGCATGTGATAGGTGATCGCGCCGGCAACCAGGAAGGCGGCGACGAAAAGCACGCCGAAGGTCATCGCCAGGCGAAAGGGCGTGCTGCGCAGGAGATTAACGCGGCGCATGCAGACTGTAGCCCGTGTTGCGCACCGTATGCAGCAGTTGCACCGGAAACGGCCGGTCGATCTTTGCCCGCAAGCGGCTGATATGCGTTTCGACCACGCTCGTTTTCGGATCGAAGTGGAAGTCCCACACGCGTTCCAGCAGCATGGTCCGCGTCACGACACGCCCCTCGCCGCGCATCAGCACTTCAAGCAGCGTAAACTCACGCGGCTGCAGGTCGATGATCTGCCCTGCCCGCGTCACCTGGCGGCGCAAGAGATCGAGCTCCAGATCCGCCACACGCAGCACCGTCTTCTGTTCCTGCAGACGCGGCCGCCGCGCCAGCGCGTTCGCGCGCGCCAGAAGCTCCGAGAAGGCAAACGGCTTGACCAGATAGTCATCCCCGCCCGCCTCCAGTCCATCCACGCGATCGTCGACGCCGCCGACAGCAGTCAGAAACAGCGTCGGCGTGCTGATCCGCGCGGCCCGCAAGGCCTTGACGAGAGACAAGCCATCAAGCCCCGGCAGCATGCGGTCGACGATGACGACATCATAGGCCTCGCGCGTAGCCTGAAACAGCCCGTCGCGCCCGTCATGAACGACGTCGCAAGAATGGCCAACCTGGATAAACCCTCTCGCCACGTAATCGGCCGCCCGCCGGTCGTCTTCGACCACCAATACCCACATGCCTGAAGTCCGTTGCTTCCGCCTACAATTCGGCATCGCCAAGCTACCCGTTTCCGGCGGGAATGCCATCGCGCTTCGCAAACCTTACGAAAACGTATGGTGGCGGCGAGGCCAGCGTATGGCCGCGCCCCTAGTGTCTGTTTGCGGATCGGCGAGCAAAGCCTCGCACCGCTCAACACGACCACTCAACAGAAGGACACGCAACATGAAGACCATCGCCGCAGCAGGTATCCTGAACGCCCTCGTCGCCCTGGGCTTCGTTCTCGTCTCGATGCCCGCGCATGCAGCACCGGCACCTTGCGAGGACATGCTGAAGGACATGCGCGCCACGAAGGCAACAGCGAAGCTCGCAGATGCCGACGCAAAGAAGGTGAACGACCTGGAGACCAAGGCCGTCGAACGCTGCAACGCCGACGACGATGCGCGCTCCGACAAGTTTCTGGCCGAAGCCATGAAGATCATGGGCAAGTAAGAAGCGAGGCACCGTGATGACAAACGCCATTCGAGCGGGCCACGAGCCCGCCAACCGCGTTCCGAACGTGACGGTCGATTTCTGGCTGATCAAGCTGATGGCCGTCACCATGGGCGAGACGGCCGCCGATTATCTCGCCGTCAATCTGGGGCTTGGCCTGACCGTGACCTCCGTGATCATGGCGGCCATCCTCACGGTCGCCATCGCCATCCAGTTTTCGATGAAACGATACGTCCCATCGGCCTACTGGGCCGCCGTCGTCCTGATCAGCATTGTCGGAACCTTGGTCACCGACAATCTGGTCGACAACTTCGGCGTCCCGCTTGATGTCACCACCATCGGCTTTTCGAGCGCGCTCTTTCTGACGTTCCTCGGCTGGTACGCGCTCGAAAGCACGCTCTCCATCCACACCATCTTCACGACACGGCGCGAAGCCCTTTACTGGCTGGCGATCCTGTTCACCTTCGCGCTCGGCACAGCCGCCGGTGATCTCATCGCCGAACGGATGGAGCTCGGCTATCTCAGCACAGCCTTGCTGTTCGCCGGCGTGATCGCGGCCATCGCACTCGCCTACTATCGCGGCGGCATGAACGCCATTCTCGCCTTCTGGCTGGCCTATATCGTTACGCGTCCGCTTGGCGCATCGCTGGGTGACCTGCTGTCACAGCCGGTCGAGTATGGCGGTCTCGGCTTTGGGACGATCTACACAAGCCTTCTCTTCCTCGGCGCGATCGTGGTCATCGTGACCTACATGACGCTGAGTGCCCGACCGGAACGCGACGAGGATTCCCCGTCGCGCGAGGCCATCGATCGGCAATGAAGCTGCATCAGTTGCGCAGCTTGTAGCCGGTCCTGAACATCCAGCCGAGCGTGCCCAGGCAGATTGCCAGGAACAGCGTGATCATACCGAGGCTGATCAGCGGATTGACGTCGGCGATGCCGTAGAAGCTCCAACGGAAACCGCTGACCAGATAGAGCACCGGATTGAAATGGCTGACCGCCTGCCAGAAGGGCGGCAGCATGTTGATCGAATAGAAGCTGCCGCCGAGGAAGGTCAGCGGCGGCACGACGAGCATCGGGATCAGGTTCAACTGCTCGAAATTGTTCGCCCACAGCCCGATCATGAAGCCGAACAGGCTGAAGGTGACGGCCGTCAGCACGAAGAACAGCGCCATCATGAACGGGTGTTCGATCCTCACCTCGACGAAGAAGTTCGCCGTCAGCAGGATGATCACCCCGATCATCAACCCCTTGGTCGCGGCCGCCCCGACATAGCCGAGCAAAATCTCGGCCATCGCCACCGGCGCCGACAGCACTTCGTAGATGGTGCCGGTGAATTTCGGGAAGTAGATGCCGAAGGACCCGTTGCCGATGCACTGCCCGAGCAGCGTCAGCATGATCAGGCCCGGCGTGATGAAGGCTCCATAGGAGATCCCCTCGACTTCCTGGATGCGCGACCCGACGGCCGCCCCGAAGACGATGAAGTAAAGCGACGTCGAAATGACCGGCGAGACCACGCTCTGCAACAGGGTGCGGCGGGTGCGGGCCATTTCGAAGAAATAGATGGATTTGACGGCTTCGAAGTTCATTTTGCGCCTCCCACGAGCGCCACGAAGATGTCTTCGAGCGAACTCTGCTGCGTCGACAGGTCTTTGAAATGGATGTTGTGTTCGGCAAGACGCGTCAGCAGCGCGGCGATGCTCTCCTGGTCGTTCTCGGCGTCGAACTCGTAGGTCAGGCGATTGCCACCCGCCGTGATCGCAAGGCCGTTGCCGGCGAAGCTCGCGGGCAGCTCTTCAAGCGGCTCGGTCAATTCCAGGATCAGCTGCTTGCGGCCGAGCTTGGCCATCAGCGCCGTCTTGTCCTCGACGAGCAGCAGCTCGCCGCCATTGATCACGCCGACGCGGTCGGCGATCTCCTCGGCCTCTTCGATATAATGCGTCGTCAGGATGATGGTGACGCCCGCCTCGCGCAGCTTCTCGACGACGTGCCACATGTCCTTGCGCAGCGCGACGTCGACGCCGGCCGTCGGTTCGTCGAGGAACAGGATTTCAGGTTCGTGGCTGAGCGCCTTGGCGATCAGGACGCGCCGCTTCATGCCGCCGGAAAGCTGGCGCAGCGTATTGTCCTTCTTGTCCCACAGCGACAGGTCGCGCAGCACCTTTTCGATATGTGCGGGATTGGCCTTCTTGCCGTGCAGGCCGCGCGAGAAGCTGACCGTGTTCCACACCGTCTCGAACTGGTCGGTGGTCAGCTCCTGCGGCACAAGCCCGATCATCGACCGCGTCGCCCGGAAGTCCTTGACCACGTCGTGGCCGCCGACAAGCACCGTTCCCCCGCTCGGATTGGCAATGCCGCAGACGATCGAGATCATCGTCGTCTTGCCGGCGCCATTCGGACCGAGAAGCGCGAGGATCTCGCCCTTCTCCACATCGAGATCGATGCCCTTCAGTGCCTGGAAGCCGTTACCGTAGATTTTCGTGAGATTGCGGATGGAAATGATGGGGGCCATGAAGGGCTCTTGCAGACGAAAGGAAGGATTTCGCCGCTATATAGCCGCTCCGCGACAGTTTTACATCCCATTGACTGCGAACAGAGTATTCATTTGCTCGAAAATGATGCAATTGAAAAACGCGGTTCCCCGATCGTCAGGACTTCAAGGCCCCCACAGCCTTCCTACCAGGCGCCGTTCACGCTGCAGCCAGCCGGCGGCAAAGTCTTGCCTTCGAAGCGCGCCTTCAGCATCTCGCAGCCTTTGATGCGAATGAAATCGGGCATCTTCATGTTGAGGCTGATGCCCACTTCATCGAACGGATCGCTCGCATAGGCCACGTAGGCATACCAACGGCCGCCGAACACCGCAACGGCTGCGATCACCACGATCACGATGAAAAACAGAATATTCGGGCGCTTTTTCTCGGCCACAACGATCTCCTCTTACTGACAGGGAGCCCGTTTAAAGCGATTCCCGCAGCCGCATCGATGCCGGGCCGCGAATGCCGTCAGTCGCAATAGACCTTGCCGCTCTTGCGCTCGCGAAGGTCGAAATGGAAGTGGTTCCAATGCTCCGGATTGCTGCCGGGGCCGAGCACCGTGTTGAAATACTTGCAGCTGTCGGTCCGCACGGCCTTCAGCAGCTTGCCCTCGCGGAAGGAGAACAGGCCCTTCTTGCGCACATCGATCTCATGGCCGCTCTTCAGCACGAACTTGCCGACATCGATCGCGTTGCCGTGTGCATGCTCGGACATCGGATTATAGCGCTGGCGGCTGTTGTTCATGCGGCGGCAGCTATAGCCGCCAAGCGGCTGGATCGTCTTGATGCCGGACCAGTAGCGAAACCGTGCCGATGGCGCGAGCTCGTTCTTCACCCACTTGGCAAAGGCGAGCGTCACCTGGCAGTTCAGCGTCACCGCCGGGCGAACGCCGATATTGCCGGACAGGCCCTGCAGCGAGATCGGGTAAGGCACCTGGCATGCCGGTCCGTTGGAGATCGGCGGCTTGTCGGTGAAGACCACCCCCATCCGCTTCAGTTCGCGCCGGCAGGAAAGTTCGGAACTCGGCATCACGCCGGGCACAGCCGGTGCCGGTTGGCTCATCTGCGGCTCGCTGTCCATCGGGTTGTTCGGCCGCAGCATCGCCACTTCCTGCGGCTCGCTCTCTTCAGGCACGCGCGTCGGCGCCACGACGGCGCTGCCGTCGCCCCACACCTGCTGCTGTTGCCCCATCGCAGCCTGGCTCGCCGGCCGTGGCGCGCGCATGCGGTTCATCTGCGTCGGGTTATCGGTGCCGACGCCATCGACGACGGGCTGGTCCGATTGTCCCTCGGCGATCTGCTGCTGCTCTTCCTGCGCAAGACCGGTCACCGGCTCCGCCCCAAGCTCCGCATCCATGTTGACGCCCTCGGGCGGCACGGCAAGCGTCTGCGTCCCGCCCCAAGTGGCCGGCTGGCCGCTGAACTGGCCGGCAGCACCGCGCGCACCGGCGGACGCCTGATCGTTGGTCATTGGAGGGGCTGCGCTCGCCTGGCCGCGACCGGCAAGATTGGGCGTATTCATATAATCGACGGAACCCTGGACGGGCTGGCTGCCGGCGGGATAGGCCTGATCGATGGCGCTGGAGGGCATGTTGACCGGCGCCTGGCGCCGCGGCGGCGAGATGGAGCCGACCTTCGTGCCGCTATCCACGCTGCCGGGCGGAACGAGCGCATCCGTCGAGCACGTCGTCAGCGCTGTAGACAGCAGCACGGGCAGCACATAACGCCGCATGATGGAAACAAACGCCATACTCTCATCGCTTCCGAAGATCGGCAGTGACCAAAAAACTTCGGTGCAAATTTAATAAAAAGCGGTGAACGAAACCTTACCCCCAGCCCGGACAAGTCCGGCCCGGCCGATCACGATTGCGGAAGCGTTTGAAACAAAAGCCCTATTCCGGGTCGAAAAAATCCGGGATCAGCGCGCGATAATCACCGATCGGAGATATGCGCAGACTTGTTCATCAGGCCGGAAAGAGGCGTGCGAACAGCACGCCGGGAAACGCGACGGGCGAGCAAAAGCGTCAACTGACGTAACGCAGATCCTTGTCGTCGGACAAGTTGATCGCGGCGCGACGAACCGGGCGGCCGCTGCCATAGATCTCGTTCATAATCTTGGCGACCTCGACGGCATGACCTTCGGTCAGTCCGTTAAGAACCTGACCGCCAAAGCATGCGGGCTCCTCCGCCTGATGGTCCCAGACCATCCACATATCGAGCGGATCGCAAATGACATCGTAACGGGGTCTGGAGCTATTCATCGGGTAACGCCTTTATTACCCCACTCTCTTAGGTTGCGGTAAATTAATCGTTTACTTGCGTCGCCCACAAAAACAAATGGGTAATTTATTGCAGTCGGGCCCGATCAGGCAAAGTCAGCCTTGGTGGTATTGGCAAAGCCGCCCTAAGCGGCTTCGCCGGATCGCAGAGAATTACCGCGCCGGCACACTTCCGGTGACGATGCGATCGGTCTTCGTCAGTTCCATCTGCGGCCAGTTGGCCGCGGTTTCGGATGCAGGACGGCTGCCGATCGCAAGGATCGTGATCAGGCCGGCAACGACGGCGGAAAGAAGCAACCCGCTATAGGTCATCAGTTTGAACCTCAAAGATGTGGTTTCCCAGCCACTCCGGCGCAAACTGCTACGGGAGCCTAAACGAACCCATAAGAAACGTGGTTAATCACGATCATATTCCCGCTTATGAACAGTCGAACCGACACAAACCGCCACCGCGCCACCCGACCTCAGTCGTTCCCGCCTTGAGCGGCCGCTTGCGCGAAACGCGTCTTCAGCGCCGCCACCTCGCCGGGATCGACCGTCAATGCGGCAACGGCGATCCAGGCGTCGATATAATGTTCGGGCGCATAGACATGGCCGTAGCCCATCGGCGACGTCGTCGCGATCATCAGGTCGAACAGCAGCTGGAACATGGTCAGCACGGGAAACCACCTGAGGCTCGGCGACACATCCGGCCCGCGCGGCGCCTGCATCCATGCCGGCTCTCGATAGAAGGAGTGCGGATCGAAGAACGTCACCGCATCGCTTGCATATTGCAGATAGACGATCCGCATCGGCCCCCATTGCGCAGCACTCGGCAGGTCCAGATGGTTCTCCTGATTGGTGAAGCGGATCATCGAACCGTCGCGGAAGGTCGGCAGCCATGCCGGCGATTGTGGATTGCGCCCTGCCGTAACCGCATTCCACATCCGGCTCTCGAAAGGCGGACCGCTCCAGAGCGCGCCCTGAAACGGATCGGCGATCACATCGAAGATATCGGCCGAAAGCTGCGAGTTCAGCGCACCCAGACTCAAGCCATGCAGGTAGAGCTTCGGCCGCTTATCGTGAGGCAGCGTCGTCCAGTAGCCGTAGACCTCGCGAAACAGCGCCTTGGCCGACTGCGCGCCATATTCGGATTCAACCAGCAGCGAAAGCCAACTCGAGAGATAGGAATATTGCAGCGCCACGCTCGCGACATCGCCCTGCGTCAGATATTCCAGCGTATCCATCGCCGCCGGATCGACCCAGCCGGTACCCGTCGGCGCGATGATAACGAGCATCGACCGCTCGAAGGCCCCGTCCCGCTTCAACTCCTCGAGAGCAAGCTTGGCGCGCGCCTCGATCGTATCGGCATTGTTGAGGCCGACATAGACGCGAATGGGCTCGCGCGCCTCGCCCTTCCAGAAGCCGCCGATATCGGACGCGCTCGGCCCCGACGCCACGAAGTGCCGCCCCTGCCGCCCAAGCCCGTCCCATGCGACCAGAGACGCCTTGCTTCCCGTCTTGGCCGGATCGGCGGGCATCGGAACGTTATCCTCGATCAGCGCATCCAGCCGCTGCATCGAGGAATCGATCGCATGCAGCGCCCCGCGCATCAGAACCCCTTCGGCCACCGACCAGAACACTGCCACCGCGATCACGAAACCGATGACATTGGAAACGCGCCGCGGCACGAAACGATCGAGCCGCCGCGATGTCCACCGGAAGGTCAGCAGGAACAAGCGTCCCAGCAGCACCGCGACGAGAAAGACGACGAAGGCAAGCGCTCCGAGCTTGAACGGCTCGGCGCTTTCGAGCGGCTCCATATGCCAGAGCTCGCGGATCGAGTTCTGCCAACCGGCCGCCTGCCAGAGGAAGACGACGGCGACGATCAGCCCGCAGATCAGCACCGCTATCCTCTGCGACAGCAGCGGCCCACGATAAGGCAGTTCGAGATATTTCCAGAGACTGACGGCAGCGCCCCCGATGAGATAGCCGACCGCCGCGCAAATACCCGACAGCGCCCCCTGCACGATATAGGATCGCGGCATCAGCGTCGGCGTCAGCGACGCGGCGAAGAAGGCGAAGGCGAGCGTCAGCCCGATCACCGACAGAGAGCGAAAAAGACCACCGAGCAGACGCCTCATGCAACTCCCCAACCTTTAGCCGCAACGACCGACGGCGATCTCAGACGAAGATAAGCCCTGCGCCCCGCGCCTTCTACTCACCAAGGCCAAGAAACACGAAGGGCTTGGCATCCTTGAATTCCGATGTCGCGTTGCCGGAGTAGGTGTGGTCCTGGCTCTCGCCGAGGTCGAGCCGTTTCACCTTGCCGGTCTCTTTGGCGAAGTCGATCGTCTTCAGATCGACCCAGAACGTGTTGGGCGTCAGCGCCGACTCGAAGAAATAGAGCTTGCGCTTATGATCGAACACGGTGCGCCAGCGCGTCGAGGAGATGTTCGGCTCCTCCGGCGTGTTCAGGCCATAGGGCACCGAGACATTGCGGATGACGCTGAAGACGCTTGCGAGCGCCCTATTGGGGCTCTCGTCCTTGGGGATCGCGTTGACGTAGAAGGAGGCGCGCGCGAAGCGGTCGGCGGCCCGGTTGGTGCCGGGCAGCATGACGGTTCCGCCGATCTGCTGCCAATAGGAGTTCAACGCGAGTTGCTGGTCGAAGATCGGCGAATTGGTCATCACCTGATATTTGCGATCGTGGTGGATGACCTGCTTGCCGCCGATATACTCGACGATCGCGCTATCCCCTGTCGCATCCGACATCGACAGATGCAGCGTCGTCAGCCGGTTCTCGCCGGGCACATTGTCGGTGACGACGGTGAATGGCTCCTGGCTGAGCGCCGCCACCGCCTCGTCAACCGTCGCGAAATTGTCGAGCACATATTGCGCCCAGGCCGCGATGGTGAGGCCGGGCTTGCTGGACTTTTCGAAGGGCGGGTATTCGGATTCGACCAGCCACAAAAGGTTGGCGTTCAGCCCCGCCTCGTTCACCCCATCGGTGGTCGACACATCATAGCCGGTCGCGACGACGCTCCCGTATTTCGAGGTCCAGTGAATGGAATTCGGGCCGGCCTTGCCGCTGCGCTCAGTGCCGCGTGGAAGGATGTAGAGATTGGTAGTGATGTCGCTCTTCCAGTCCATCGACCGCGCGGTGATGACGTTCGCATCCGGGCCGAGATAGACCAGGCGGGTGCATGCATCGGCGACATCGGCGAAAAGCAGAGCGGACGCGATGACGGCGGTCGCGACCGTGCGAACGCGTGAACGGGATGGACGGCGGTTCGAAGACACGGGGCTTCTCCAATATCGGTGATCGCGGAAGCTAAAAGCGCATGGAAAACCCGATCGCAGGGCCGTGCTGGCTGACGTCCCATTTGAACTTGTTCGCGCCGGTGAAGTCGTCGTTTTCGTAATCCTGGTAGAGAAGCCTGTATCCTGCCCTAAGCACGGTCGGATGACCGAGCATCATGGTGCGATAGCCGAGATAGGCCTGAGCGTTGACGCTCACCTTTGACCCCACACCGAAGCCACCGACATCGGCCTCGGCAAACAGGTTCCAGCGTTCGGTGAGATCGGCATTCATCCGCAGGCCGACGAAGGGATCGGTCCAGTCGGAACTCTTCGACGCGCGAAGGCCGAAAGCCTCGACATCAGCCTCAAGCTTTGTCCAGCGCACGCCGGCGGTCGGCTCGATCGACAGCGTTCGCGGCTTGCCGAACACCGTGTCGCCGCCGAGAACCGCCTCATAGGCTTTGAAGAAGGCGCCCGCCGACAGCGTGGTCGTGGTGATGTCGAGCCCGATCTCGTGTGAGAACACCTGCTCGTCCTGGCTGGTCTTTACATGCTGGCCGTCGAAATAGACGCCCCACTGGCCATTGGTGATCTCGATATTGCCCATGAGAGCAAAATCGAGATGGTCGAAGATGTCGGAGAAAGGAACGTCGACATCCGTATCGAAACCGGCCAGCGATCCGCTGCCATTCAGCGATGCGGCCCACACGTAGGGACTGACGATGACGGCCCACTCGCGCTCCGGCGCGATCCTGCTGTTGTCGAAATCGGCGGCGACGGCCCGTCCTGAATTGAATGAGAGAGCGGAAAACAGCGCAAGGCTCACGGTCGCCACACCCATCGCCAAAAGCCGCATCGAAAGCCCCCATTTTCAATGTCCCACCGCGACCTTACTACCGGAGGGCGAAAACTCAAGCGAGATCAGCAGGATTGCTCGCTGACGGCGATCGAATGACGATTGCGGAACTCAAAGAGACGTGTGGTCGCAAGGGCGCGACACTTTTGCCGAAACGCTCCGATTTCGGTTTTTCAGCCGATACGCTAGGGTCCGCAGGAATCGACCTGAAAATCTGCCTTCAAAAGGAGCGCCAATGACCGAAGACCCCAAGCCGAAAGGCACGCTGACCCTGAGGACCATGGCGATGCCCGCCGATGCCAATCCGGCCGGTGACATCTTCGGTGGATGGGTCATGGCGCAGATGGACCTTGCATCGGGCATCTCGGCCGCCGAGCGCGCCAAGGCGCGCGTCGTCACCGCCGCCGTCAAGGAAATGGCCTTCGCCCTGCCCGTCAAGATCGGCGATACCCTGTCCATCTATACCGAGATCGAGCGCGTCGGCCGCACCTCGATCACCCTCTGTATCGAGGCCTGGGCGACTCGGGCACGCTACAACAAGATGGAAAAAGTCACCGCCGGCACCTTCATCATGGTGGCGCTCGACGAGAATGGCCAGCCCAAGCCGGTTCCGGCCGAATAGACCAAACAAGAGAAAGGCAACTTTTCGGTTGCCTTTCTCAACGAACCAAGCGATAAAAAGGCAACCAGGAGGTTGCCAATATGTCCGATCGCATCGAAAAGACCATTGAACTCAATGCACCTGTGGCCCGCGTCTGGCAGGCCATCAGCGACTATCGCGAATTCGGCGAATGGTTCCGCGTCAAGATCGACGCGCCCTTCGTCGCCGGAGAGGAAGCCACCGGCAAGATCCTCTATCCCGGCTACGAGCATCTCCGCTGGACAGTCACCGTCAAGCGCATCGAGGAACCAACGCTGTTTTCCTTCACCTGGCTCCCCTATGCGGTCGATCCGGATAGAGACTATTCCACCGAGATCCCGACACTGGTCGAATTCCGTCTGGAGCCGATATCGAAGGGCACCCGGCTGACCATCACCGAATCCGGCTTCGACAAGGTCCCCGAATACCGCCGCGCTGAGGCCTTCCGCATGAACGACGGCGGATGGGCCGAGCAGATCAAGAACATCAAGGCCCATGTCGAACGCTGAGCAAATGCCGAACCTTGGCGCCACCACGGCCGGCCGAGACGCCGCCGCACTTTTCGCGGCTCTCGGCGACCCAACCCGCCTCTCTCTGCTCACCGCGCTGAGCGACGGCCGCCCATCCTCTATCGCCGGCCTCTCCGGCGGCACGGAGCTGACACGCCAGGCGATCACCAAGCACCTGACTGTCCTGGAAAAAGCAGGTCTCGTCGAAAGCATAAAGGTCGGCCGCGAAAGCCACTACAGCTTCCGCCGTGACCGCATCGACATCATGCGCGCCTATCTCGACGGCGTCTCCCGGCAGTGGGATGACGCGCTGGAGCGCCTGCGCGCCTTCGTCGAGCGTTGAGCCCGGCGAAACCAGCCAACCGGCTCAAGCCCGCAGAAACTGCGATCCCTTGTCGAAGGTCACACCAGGAAATATCTTGGCCGTCAGATCATCCACCGTCACGTCGAACTGCCGGTAAAGCATTGCGGCCGCAATCTCCCGCACGTCGGCGGTCGGCGCCAGATCGCGCTCATCGAGAAGCTGCTGATCGCCAAGCCCCGGCCAGCGGCCGAGGATGCGACCGCCATTGATCGCGCCACCCGCCAGCACGGCACAGCCGCCCGTGCCATGGTCGGTCCCTCCGGACCCGTTCTCCCGAACCGTCCGGCCGAATTCGGTCATTGCGAGCACCACGGTCTTCGACCAGATATCCGGCCCCAGCGTCGACTTCAGCGTGGTGATCGCCTCCGTCAGGTCCTGCACCGGACGCTTGAACTGTCCGATCTGGCCGACATGCGTATCCCAGCCGGTGATCGAGAAGCTGGCGATCCGGTAGTCGCCCTTCAGCATGTTGCCGGCAAGGGCTGCCACATCCGCCACCTTCTGGCCGCGCGGCCCGCCGGGCTCGGCCACCATGGATGCGCTGTTTGCGCGCGTCGCCTCCTCCATCGCCTTCGCAAAGGCCGGGTCGCCGGCGTAAAGCCGCTGAAGGAACTGCGTCTCGTCGCGGGCAGGCCCGAGATTGGAATCCGACGCCCAGACGTCGACGTTGTTGGGCCCGGTCAGGATCAGCTCCGTCGAGGTGTTGACGTCGATCGCCTTGCGCGCATCCGATCGCGGGATGACGGCAAGGGCCCGGTTCAGCCACCCGGTCTTCTCCTCCGAGACATGCTCGCCGCCCGATTCCAGCATGTCCTGACCGTCGAAATGGCTGCGTTGGTCGCGATAGGGCGTCGACACAGCATGCACAAAGGCGAGCTCCCGGCTTCGCCACAGCGGCATCAGATCGGCGGCGGAAGGATGTAGACCGAAATGCCCGTCGAGATCGATAAGCCCGGTCTCGGGTGTCAGCGCCAGCGTCGGCCGGAACGCCGCGAAACCGGCATCGCCATAGGGCTGCACCAGCGCCAGCCCATCCATCGCCCCGCGCAGCACGATGGTGACGAAGCGCTTGTCTCCCGGCATCGACGCGAAGGTGACGGGGGTGAGGATCGGGGCCGCAGCGAGGCAGCAGGCGGAAGCAAGGAAGCCGCGGCGCGATAGCGTGAAATCGGTCATTTCAAAGCTCCTATCGACGATTGAACTCGGGCGACGCCAGCGCAAGCATCAGGCCGGTTGTCTTGTTGGGTGCCTGGCTGACGACGCGGATCGTATCGTCACGCGCGGCATCGCCAAGCGTTGCCTTCAGGAATTCACGGGGATCGAGCCCCTGCCCGAACTGTGCGGTCGCCCGCCGCGCCCAGCCGAGCCGCTCCGCCAGCTGGCTGGCCGTGATCCAGGCCGAAAAGCTCTCCTCGAAGCCGGCGGGACTCGGCGGCACCCAGATCGGTTGCCCCATACGCCTCAGCGCGCCCTGCCCGAGCGCCCTTGCCGTCTGCATCGCCTTGCGGCGCTTCACCCTGTCCTCGTCGCCGGGATCGATCATCGACGGCCCGCCGCCATCAGCGGTGTCTCCGCCCTTCATATCGGCCTTGGCGCCACCATTCATCGCGCCGCCCATATCAGGAACGCTCGGGGCCATATTGCCCTGGGCTCCCATGGTCTGCGCGTCATCGTCCTGCTGGTTATCCTCGAAAAAGGCGACGACGGTGCCATCGCCAGAGCCCGCATTCAGCGCCCTGAGGCCGGCGACGACGAAATCGAATGGCTGGCGCGCCTTCGCGCCCTCGTTCGCCCAGGCGGCGGGATGGTCGAGCATGGCGCCGTAGACTGCCCTGAGATCGCCGTCGGTCTTCTTCCAGGCGCCGGTCATCTCTGCGATCAGCCCGTCATCAGGCTGATCGGCAACGAAATGCACCGCCAGCTTGCGACAGATATGCGCCGCCGTCTTCGGATTGGCGGCGAGATCGTCGAGCATGGCAAGATAATCGCCCGGCCGCCGCCTGTCGCCACCATAGCTGACGCCGAGAACCTCGTGCCGGCCGGGCTCGGCGATGTTGGGGCGAAACGCCATGTCCATTTCCTGCCGGTCGATCGTCAGCCCGGTGAGCACCATGGCGGCGGCCCGCACATCGGCCTGCGTATAGCCGCTGCCGGCCCCAAGCGTGTGCAGCTCGAGCAATTCGCGTCCGAGGTTTTCGTTGAGCCCCTTCTTCTGCCGCATGCCGCCCTTGGAATCCGGCCCGAGCGACTCCGCCTGATCGAGATAGATCAGCATCGCCGGATGCTCGGTGGCGCTGCGCAATAGGTCGGCGAAACGCCCGCCGATACGCGGCCGGATCGCTTCGGCCTCGTAAAGCGGCACGAGCAGCCGCATCGGCAGGCTCTTGTTTGCACTGGTGGAGAAATGATTGGTCCAGAAGGTTGAAAGCCGCTCCTGGAAACCGTTGGGCGACATCACCGCCTGCAGCAGCCGCGCATTCGCATCCTGCTGGAAGGCCCGCTGTGCCTGCTTCTGCAACACCTTGCGCCGCTCGCGACGCGCCTGGTCATCGTCGCCGCTTTGCCTAAGATCGCGCAGGTTGGCCTGCAGGTCGGCGATCACTTGGTGCCGTTGCTCGATACCGCCGACGGGAAAGGCGACCGGTGCCCGCGCATCCGCGTTCACCTGCCGCAACAGGTCGTCCTCGTTCTGCGCCGCCGCCTCGCCCGGCCGAAAACCGTAGCCGAAGCGGATGGCCGCCATCGTCGGAAAGGAAAGACTCATGACCTGTCACCTCCATATCCCTGGATGGTGACAGGCTGCGGTCAAAACCGTCGCAAATTGAGGCAGAGACGTGACATGGACAATTTGTAATTCAAGGACTTACCCGGTCCCATCAAGCGGGGACCGCAATCAGCCACGAAAGATGAAAGACGCTCCGACCGCGATCAGTGCAAATCCGATCGCATGGTTCCAGGTCAGGCTCTCGCCCAGCCAAAACACTGAGAAGCCGGAGAACACCAGAAGCGTGATCACCTCCTGCATCGTCTTCAATTGCGCCGTCGAATAGACCGCCGAGCCGATCCGATTGGCCGGCACCGCCAGGCAATATTCGAAAAAGGCGATCGCCCAGCTGACGATGATGGCGACGAAAATCGCCGTCCCCTTGTGCTTGAGATGCCCGTACCAGGCGAATGTCATGAAGACGTTGGAGGCAAGCAGCATGACGATCGGCCAGATGGCCGCGGGGCTGAGGGCAAAGGGCATGTGTGATTCCCGAGAGTTGAAGCTGGCGGCAGCATGTACCGCTGAACGGAAAGGCTTCAAGAGGTCCGACCGCCTCCGCGAAATATATCGTCTCCGGGGCATCAGAACGTCACGCGGACCGGAACATTTCACCGGACAGGCCGTTTGTGGCAGCACCGGAAGCCAGGCCGGCCGAATGATGTCTCTGGCAATCGCGCTCCACAGGCCCTTTGGCGGAGACATGGCGTGAACTCAGTTTCGAACAGTGGTCTGTCCGGTCGCTCGCTGGTGGCGCTAGCGGTTCTCAATTTCTTCCTCGCAGACGCCCGCGACGGCCTCGGCCCCTTTCTCGATGGGTTCCTCGCGACCCACGGCTGGAGTCCGATGACATTGGGTATCGTGGCAACCCTTGGCGGCGTTCTCGGCCTGATCGCCACGCCGCTATTCGGCGCCCTCGTCGATGCCTCGCCGCATAAGCGCCTGCTAATCGTCATCCCGGTTACGCTGGTCACGGCGGCGGCACTCTGGACGTTTGCCAGTCCCGATAATGCCTCGGTTTTCGGCGGCCAGTCGATGACCGCGATCGTCGGCGCGGTGATCGGCCCGGCGCTGATGGGCCTGACGCTCGGCCTCGTCGGCGAAAGCGCCTTCTCCCAACAGGTCGCCCGCAACGAATTCTGGAACCATGCGGGCAACGTCTTCTCGCTCGCCTGCGTCTACGCCGCCACCATAGTCTGGGGGCTGAACGGCGTGATCGGCCTGATGCTCATCACCGCGCTCGCCGCGATCATCGCGACGCTGGCAATCCGCCCTGACGATATCGACAACGACGTCGCCCGCGGCCTAACCAAGGACAAGGACCCAGACGACAGATCTGGCGCGGCAATCAGCCCCTCCGGCTATTCGGTGCTGGCGAACTCGCGTGGTCTCGTGCTGCTGGCGCTGACCTTGCTGGTCTTCCACTTCGGCAACGCCCCGATGAGTCGGCTCATCGCCCAGAACTTCTCCATCCAACTCGGCACGCCCTTTCGCACCACGGCGATCGTCACCGGCGTGTCGCAGCTGTCGATGATCGCAATGGCGCTGCTTGCTCCCGTCCTCATCAGACGCTTCGGACTGGCATCCGTCTTCATCATCGCGCTCTGCGCGCTACCCCTGCGCGGCGCTATCGCCGGCAGTGTGCCGAGCTTCGGCTCGATCTATCCCGTGCAGTTCCTCGATGGGGTCGGCGCCGGCCTGATCGGCATCGCAACGCCGATCGCGGCCGAACGGATTCTCGCCGGCACCGGCCGCTTCAACGTCGGTCTCGGCGCAGTGATGACCGTGCAAGGCATCGGCGCATCGCTGAGCAACGTGGTCGCCGGATGGCTGACCGACCGGGGCGGATATGGCCTTGCCTATTGGGTGCATGGCAGTGTCGCGCTCTTCGCGCTGGCGCTTTTCATGCTCGGCCGCGAGGCAATCGCGCCGCGTGCATCGGCAAAGCCCCAAGTATGCGCAGCCTGATCGCTAGATCAAACATTCGAGCACGGCGATCCAGGGGATGTCCCGCCCGGAACTGTTCACCCGGTCCCTGAGATAACCGGTGCTCGTGAGCTTCAATCGCTTCTGCGTGACGCTGTCGCTGACATTGCCGCCGATCGTTAGTGCAAAGCCATCGCTGATGGTGTGGATGATGTCCCCGTGCGACGGATAGAAGCTGTCGGCTTCATAGACCAGCTCTGCCTTCTCGTAGGTGAATGCCAGCGCATACTCGCGTCCTCCGACGGCGACGTCGCCGGGCTTCGGCTTGTATTCGTCGGTCTTTCGGGCGCGGTAGCCATAGCCAGTGATCGCGCCGCTCGCCTGCTGCATAGCCTTGTTCACATAGTGGCAGTGCGCCTCCGTGTAGAAGAACCGTGTTCCCGCACCGGCCTTCTTCATGCAGAAGGACACGCAAGCGGACGACCATGCAGGCTTGATGCCGCCGACGATTGTGCGCCCGTCGAGCCTGTTGTTTCCGACCGCTTGCCAGTATTCTTTGACGAAGAGGTAATAGTCTTTGGCATGCTGCGGCGTTCCCCAGGTCTCCCGCCCCTCTCCATTGTCCCAGCGGGCGTATTCCCCCTTGCACACGCGCACGAGTTCGTCGGTGAACTGTGTCATCTTGCTCCCCCTTGAAGACGGATTGTCTCGCCGTCCTCATGAAGACGCAGTCCAATAGGCGCGTCAATAAACTAAACCATATAATTGCAATTATGAAATCTACCACAATCAAAGATAATTCTCAGCCATCGAGAAGGCTGCAGAAATGCCATCAAATGTTTGGCTTGGAGTGACGCGAGGCGGTTCAAGACGCCACGTGAATGGCGGGCGCTTCCCGCGCCGGCGTGCCTTCCAGCATCACCCGGTTGCGCCCGGCATCCTTGGCCGCGTAGAGGGCTGCGTCCGCGCGGTCGATCGTTTCCGTCAGCGACGCGTCGCTGGATGCCACGCAGGCGACGCCGAAGCTTGCGGTGATCTTGCCGACACCGGCGACATCGGGCTGTCCGGCCACCGAAAACGCAAGCCGGATCGCGTTCGCGACCTTGCCGCCATCGGCGAGCTCCGCGCCCGGCAGAAACGCCACGAATTCCTCGCCGCCGAAACGCGCGGCAAAGGCGCCATCAGGCAGACGCGCTTTCAATAGTTCCGCGAGACCCGCGATCACGCTGTCGCCGGCGGCGTGGCCGAACGTGTCGTTGATCCGTTTGAAATGGTCGATGTCGCACAGGAGTATTGCGCCCTTCAGCGCGCCCCGCGCCCTCAGCCGCCTCGCCGTTTCCTCAAAGCCGCGCCGGTTGAGCAGGCCAGTCAGGGAATCGCTCTCGGCGGCATCTCGGTAGCGCTCGATCGTGTCGAGCGTCGTTGCAGCCAGCGCCGAAAGCGCAAAGAGCAGCGCGATGACGGAAGCACCCGCCTGCATGACAAACGCGTAAGTGGAGGTACCGAAGCTCTCCAAGTCGCCCCCAGGCGAGAATATCACCAGCAGGATGGCATTGCGGACGATCGCCTCAAGCACGATCAGCGAGGCGACGCCGAGCAGAATGCGGTCGATCGCCCTGCGCGTGCTGCGCAAGGAGGAACCGATCGCGAAGATAAGCAAGGCCGAACAGGCGATATCGCTGATGAGGAGCTCGGCGGGCAGGCTTTCGAGCACCAGCACCGCATAGGCGAGTGCCGCATAGGCAACGACGCAAACGCCCAGGCGCAAGGCGGTACGCAATGGCCGGCGAAAGCGTCTCAGAAGCGCGCCACTGTAGAAATAGAAGGCGGAGAGAAAGAGTGCGTCGGCGCTGAGCGCCTGAACGGGGATCGGCAGCCAGGAGAAAAACATCGGCACCGAGAAGGCGACGGCCGCGGAGAGAAAACCCACTGCCCACAGCCCGGCTTCGCGCGATCCGAACCTTGAAACGACGAGGAAGGTGCAGCCGAAGGTCAGCATCATGACCGGAAGCATAAAGGCAAAATTCACTGCGGCACCCATCGAACGATGATGACGAGGCCCGGTGCGCAAAACACCGCCTCGATGAAAAGCGCTAGCCACTCAACGTTAACAAAAGCCTACCTGCGGTAGACTACATATCGATCGATACGGGTGCAAGGGGCAGCCCCAGATTGTCGGAGGCCGCCCCTTGCCGCTCACGCGCGCAGGGCGCGGTGCGGCTCTCCGGCATCCTCCGAGCCGAAGCGCACATCTTTTTTCTCGTAGCCGAACGCCGCCAGCACGGCCACGACGACGGCCACGATGCCGGCGACGATCAAGAGCGCATAGGCGTAATCGCCGTTCCAGTGAGCCGCGAGGCCGGACTGGATCGTGGCATTGCCCGATGCCAGCAGATTGCCGAGCTGATAGGCAAACCCCGGAAAGGTGCTGCGAACTTCATCCGGCGAAAGCTCGTTGAGATGAACAGGCACGATGCCCCAGGCACCCTGCACGAAGAACTGCATCAGAAAGGCGCCGATCGCAAGCAGCACCGGACCCGGCGCATAGACCCACAGCGGCGCCACCGGCACCGCGATCAGCGCGGCAATGACGATCGCCTTCTTACGACCGATCCTCTGCGACAGCGCCCCGAAGAACAGCCCGCCGCAGATCGCGCCTATATTGTAGACGATGGCGATCGCACCAGTGGTGTAGCTGTCATAGTTGCGCTGTGTCTCGAGGAAGGTCGGATAGAGATCCTGTGTGCCGTGGCTGAAGAAATTGAACGCCGTCATCAACAGCACCGACCAGATGAACAGCGGGATGTTTTCCCTGAGCACCGTCAGGAACGGCCGACGTCCCCGCTCCTGCTGCTTCAGGAAGGCCGGGCTCTCCTCGACGCTGCGGCGGATGTAAAGCACCAGCAGCGCCGGTGCGGCGCCGACAAAGAACATGCCGCGCCAGCCGATGATGGGAAAGAGCAGGAAGAACACGATCGAGGCCAGGAGATAGCCCGAGGGATAGCCGGCCTGCAGAATGCCGGAGACGATGCCGCGGCTCTCCTCCGGCACGGTCTCCATCACCAGCGACGCACCGACACCCCACTCGCCACCCATGGCGATGCCATAGAGCGCGCGCAGCACGATGAACATGGTGAGCCCGGTGGAGAAGCCGGTGAGGAATTCGAATATCGAATAGAGCAGCACATTGACCATAAGCGTGATCCGCCGCCCGTATTTATCCGACGCCAGCCCGAAGAGCAGCGCGCCGACCGGCCGCATGGCCAGCGTCAAGAGGATCGCCACCGAGACGGCGGGAACGTCGGTTTTGAATTCTGTGGCGATATATTTGAGAACGAAGACGAGTATGAAGAAATCGAAGGCATCGAGCGTCCAGCCGAGATAGCTGGCGATAACGGTATTGCGCTGCTGCGGCGTCAGCCGGCGCAGGCTTTCCAATGCGGACATAACGGATCCTCCGTCCGAAAGCGGCGGCGAAGCGGGCAAATCCGGATGCCGTCGAAGAGAGGGATCGCCCTGATATGGGCGGGGTGGAGCTGTGACAGGCAGCGTTCTCGAAACGTCAGCAACGCTGCCCTTGTTCCATCACGTTTGTCGTGATCGCACCTTGCTCGTGGAAGGTCCCAACGTCGGCACACGCAACCTCTCGCTAAGCGACCACCAAAGGGCGAGCGTTTCATTCTGGCGCAAAAATTCCGGCCAAGTACCTGCTTCTAAATAGCTATTGCGATTATTA
Source organism: Rhizobium sp. FG113 (assembly GCF_057809895.1). Taxonomy (NCBI): domain Bacteria; kingdom Pseudomonadati; phylum Pseudomonadota; class Alphaproteobacteria; order Hyphomicrobiales; family Rhizobiaceae; genus Rhizobium; species Rhizobium sp. FG113. The sequence goes on from NZ_JBMDKV010000010.1 coordinate 157,515, forward strand.
GCAAAATGTGAGATATAAATGTCAGGTTGCATATGAAACCATAAAAAGCAAGCACAGATAGATTGCATCCATACCGGCAATGCGCCCGCCAGTCTCTGGCGGCGATGATACCGCTTGCGAAAAATCGATGAGTTTAGACCTGAGCAAGACAACAGCAGATCAACCGTCGGTCTGAGCAGTTCCAGCTATGCGCATGAAGACATCCTAGGCCGACCAGCCCCGAGGAGGAGGAGCCATGCCTTTCGATCTGACCCAACCGCTTTCATGGGAGAGCGCTGCGGGAGACGCCGCCGTGATGCTCGACGAGCTTCAACCGAATATCGTCAAGGTCCACACCCGCGAATTCCTGACCATCCTGTTCCTGAAATTTTCCGACCCCGCCGGCGGCCGCGCGCTATTGAAGGCGCTGTCGCAGCCACCGACAGGCACGCCGCTCCTGAAATCGGCGAAAACCCACCTGCAGGAGGTCAAGGCCTTCAAGGCGACGGGCACCAAGGGCACGCCCTATGTCAGCGTCGGCCTCACCGGCGATGGCTATGCGGCGCTGCAGATCCCCGCCCCGAAAATCCCGCCGGACGCCTCGTTCCGCTCCGGCATGAAGAACGCCGGCCTGAACGATCCGGCACCCGCGAGTTGGGAGCCACATTTCCGCGACATCATCCACGCCGTCATCCTCGTCGGCGACCAGATGTCCGGCCCGCGCAACAAGGCGCTGACGGCGGTGCGTCACCTGATCCAGGCATGCCACGGCGTCCATATTCTCGGCGAGGAAAAGGGCCACGGCCTGCACAACAGCAATGGCGACGGCATCGAGCACTTCGGTTATGTCGACGGCCGCAGCCAGCCGCTGTTCCTGACCGAGGATATCGACGACGAACGCCTGACGGCCGACGGCGCCACCAACTGGGACCCGGCCTTTGCGCTGAACCGCGTGATCGTACCCGATACCGCCGCCCCCGATCCGGCCAAGCACTTCGGCAGCTACTTCGTGTTCCGCAAGCTCGAGCAGAACGTCAAGCAGTTCAAGAAGCAGGAAAAGGCCCTGGCCAAACGGCTGCACCTGAAGGGCGACGATGCAGAACGGGCGGGCGCCATGCTGGTCGGCCGCTTCGAGGATGGCACGCCGCTCACCACCCAGTTCGCAGACGGCAACCACCACCCGGTGCCCAACGACTTCGACTATGACAGCGATCCCAACGGCGCCAAATGTCCGTTCTTCGCCCATATCCGCAAGGTCAACCCGCGCGGCTCCGGCGGCTTCGAACCCGTCGACGGCGAACGCCTGCACATCATGGCGCGGCGCGGCCAGACCTATGGCGTGCGCACCGACCAGCCCAATGACGGCCGCATCGAAAACAAGCCGAGCAAGGATGTCGGCCTGCTGTTCATGGCCTTCAACGCCGATATCGCCGAGCAGTTCGAGTTCGCGCAATCGACCTGGGCCAACAACCCCGGCTTCCCCCGCGTCCCTCCAGGCGCCGGCGCCCCGGGCCTCGACCTCGTGATCGGCCAAAGCCCCAACCCGCGCCCCGACATCCACTGTCCGGTCGAATGGGGCGGCACGACCACCGCGACCACGACCGCGACACCGCAGGCGGTGACGATGAAGGGCGGGGAGTATTTCTTCATGCCGTCTTTGGCGTTTTGTCGGAGTTTGTAGGGGGGCAGCGAACGGACGGGGCTGGTGTGTCCATCGAACAGTTTCGCCGTGTGGCGCCCCCCTCTGCCCTGCCGGGCATCTCCCCCACAGGTGGGGAGATTGGCTGGGAGCAGCCGCTCGCTCAACTCTCATTGCTTGGGGATGCCGCCACCACGATTCGATCTCCCCCCTTGTGGGGGAGATGTCCGGCAGGACAGAGGGGGGTATCCCGCGGCACCACGCTCAAAAACGCAGGCAGTCAAACCTCAAGCGCTAACCGCATCCTCCACCGCACCGGAAAAATCCACCGCCGCGAAAGCCGCCGCGATCACCTCTGGCCCGGCCCCGGCCTTCACCGCATCGGTGGACAGAATCTGCCGATAACGCCGCGCCCCAGGCAAGCCCGTAAACAGCCCCACCATATGCCGCGCCACCTGCTGCAGCCGGCCACCATCGGCGATATGCCGAGCCGCGTAGTCCATCATCCGGTCGCGCAGAAGCTCCCAGTCGAAGGCCTGCGCCTCCGCCCCGAAGAAGCGATGATCGACATCGGCAAGTACGCCCGCATTCTGATAAGCCGCCCGCCCGAGCATGGCGCCATCGACATGCCGCAGATGTTCCTCGGCCTGATCCAGCGTCTGGATGCCACCATTGATGCCGATGAACACATCCGGCCGCGCCTGCTTGGTGCGGTAGACGATGTCGTAATCGAGCGGCGGGATCTCGCGGTTTTCCTTTGGCGACAAGCCCTTGAGCCAGGCCTTGCGCGCATGGATCCAGATCGCGTCGGCACCGGCATCGAGCACCCGGTCGAGAAGATCAGGCAGCGCCTTCTCCGGCTCCTGCTCGTCCACACCGATCCGGCACTTCACGGTAACCGGCACCGAGGACACCTTCTTCATCGCCCGGATGCAATCCGCCACGACATCAGGCGTCAGCATCAGGCAGGCCCCGAAGGTGCCCGATTGCACCCGGTCCGAGGGACAGCCGACATTGAGATTGATCTCGTCGTAGCCGTAAGGCGCCGCGATCTCCACCGCCTTCACCAGCTTCTCCGGATCGGACCCGCCAAGCTGCAGCGCCACCGGATGTTCGGCGGCGTCGAAGGACAGCAACCGCTCGCGCGGCCCGTGGATGATCGCGTCGGCCACGACCATTTCCGTGTAGAGCAGCGCGTTGCGGCTGATCTGCCGGTGGAAATAGCGGCAATGCCTATCGGTCCAGTCGATCATCGGCGCAACCGCGAAGACCGGCCGCTTCGTTTCAAGCGCCTGTTTGTAGAAATGCGATGTTGTCATGCCGCGCTCATAGCGCAAAGCGCGCGAAAACGCCAGTTTCCCCGCGCAGGGCAGCAATGCCGGAACGCGCGTACCGCAGCACCGCCTTCCAAGCTTTCCCCCGCTTCGATTTTGCGGCTAAGATGATCGGACTCACGAAAACAGCAAGAGCATCCCGTCCCAATGTCCACCTCCTCTTCCGCCCCGGCCGCCGGCACCGTCATTCCCCTGCCCGCGCCCGTCCTCATCCCCGTCGAAGGCACCACCGATCGCTTTCCGGTCCGCCGCGTCTATTGCGTCGGCCGCAACTATGCCGACCATGCCATCGAGATGGGTCATGATCCGAGCCGCGAGCCGCCCTTCTTCTTCCAGAAGAACGCCGATAATCTGCTCGCCGACGGCAAGGACTTCCCCTACCCGCCGCTGTCGAACGACGTCCATTTCGAGGTCGAATGCGTGCTGGCGCTGAAAGCGGGCGGCAAGGATATCGCGCTCGAAAACGCGCTCGATTGCGTCTACGGCTATGCCGTCGGCATCGATTTCACCCGCCGCGACCTGCAGGCCGAAGCCAAGAAGCTCGGCCGTCCGTGGGAGCTGGCGAAAGCCTTCGAACATTCCGCTCCGGTCTCTTCGATCGTCCCGGCCGCAAAGCTCGGCCACCCCGATGCCGGCCGCGTCTGGCTCGATTTGAATGGCAAGCGCGTCCAGGATGGCGATCTCAACCAGATGATCTGGAAAGTGCCTGAAATCATCGCCGAACTCTCGAAGTTGTTCGAACTCGCCCCCGGGGACGTGATCATGACCGGCACACCGGCAGGCGTCGGCGCCGTCAAGCGCGGCGACCATATCGATTGCGGCATCGACGGCATTGCAAAGCTGTCGATCAACGTCGCCTAAGGAGGAATGACCATGCCGATCTATGCGCTCTCGGGCCACGAACCGGATTTGCCGCCATCAGGCACGTACTGGATCGCGCCCGATGCGCATGTGATCGGCAAGGTCACACTGGGCAGTGATGTCGGCGTCTGGTTCGGCGCGGTGCTGCGCGGCGACAACGAGCCGATCACGGTCGGCGCGGCGACCAATATCCAGGAAGGCGCCATGCTGCACACCGATCCCGGTTATCCCCTCACGATCGGCGAAGGCTGCACCATCGGTCATCATGCGATTGTCCATGGCTGCGTGATCGGAAACAATTCGCTTGTTGGCATGGGCGCCACGGTGCTGAATGGCGCGAAGATCGGCAACAACTGCCTCGTCGGCGCCAATGCGCTGGTGACGGAAGGCAAGGAATTCCCCGACAACTCCCTCATCGTCGGTTCCCCCGCCCGGGTCATCCGCACCCTCGACGACAAGGCGATCGAAGGGCTCAGGCGCTCGGCGGAAAAATACGTCGCCAACGGGCAGCGGTTTGCGCGAGATTTGAAGAGGCTGGATTGATCACGAGAAGCGACCTAATTCCGCACTTAATCCATCTCAAACCTCAGGAGAGAATATAAGAATCAGCCAGCATCCGTTGCGTCCCAGCGCCAGCAGACTTTTTTATCGCATTTCACACTGAACGCACTTTGAAGCACCTGACGATGTCCTCCGACACCTGTGCTTTGCGTCATATCTGAGTAGCAAGCATACAGGTCGCCAACTGTTCATCGTGCAGGATGCGGCTATGTTTGCAGAGATAGTGAATGCGCTACTTCCATATGGGCCGCTTGGCTTGTTGACCTTCGCGATGATGAGGTACGCGTACTTGCTGCTTCGCGCCTGGATCGCCGCCCAAAGCACCCGATGCGCTCGATATCAGCTGGGCGAACTGTTGATCGAAGAACGAAACGCCAGCGAGGTCGAACGCCTTATGCGCCTTCACTTTGAGCTCCATGAGGAGATAAACGGCCTGCCTCCCTCCTCGTCCACGCCAAGCGCTACGCCGCGCAAGCCTCGCAAAGCCCGCGGATCTCGATCGTCGTCTTCTCCGCCTTGAACTTTTTGGACTTGGTCCAGTCCGTCAGGCGATGGTCGACCTCGTGGTCGTGGAATTCCATCACCTGGCCGCAGCTCTCGCAGATGGCGAAGGCGACGATGCCGTGGCTGTGGCAATTCTCGCCGGGATGCGCGCAGGCGACGAAGGAGTTGATGCTCTCCAACCGGTGCACGACGCCGTATTCGAGCAGCTTCTCAAGCGCCCGGTACACCTGCAGCGGCGCGCGAAAACCGTGGTCGCGCAGTTTGTCGAGGATCGTATAGGCGCTGAGCGGGCCGTCGGCCTTTTCCAGAACGTCGAAGACAAGCGCCTGGTTCTTGGTCAGTGCGGGTGCGCTCATGAGCCTTGTCCTTCCGTGGCGGCCTGGCTCCGCCCGAACTTGGGCAGCAGGCTGAGAATGAAGAGAATGAGGGCCGCGACCACGATCGACGGGCCCGACGGCGTGTCGTAGGTGAGCGAGCCGAACAACCCACCGACCACGGCGACCGCCCCGATCAGCGAGGCGAGCACTGCCATGATCTCGGGCGTCGACGAAAAGCGCCGGGCAGCAGCGGCCGGAATGATCAGCAGCGACGTGATCAACATGATGCCGACGATCTTCATGGCAATCGCGATGACGACGGCCATCAGCAGCATGAAGAACAGCCGTGCCCGCTCCGGCTTCAGCCCTTCGGCCTCGGCCAGCTCGGGATTGACGGTCGAGGCAAGCAGCGGCCGCCACAGCCAGGCGATCGCACCAAGCACCAGAATGCCGCCGCCCCAGATGAATGCGATATCGGCCTTGGAGACGGCGAGGATATCGCCGAACAGGAAGGCGATGAGGTCGATGCGCACCCACGTCATGAAGGCGACCATGACCAGCCCGATCGCCAGCGTCGCATGCGAGAGAATGCCGAGCAGCGCATCGGCCGACAGCGCCTGCCGCTTCTGCAGCAGGAGCAGCAGGATCGAGACGGCGGCCGCCACGACGAAGACCGAGAGCGTCAGGTTGAACTGCATGAGCAGCGACAGAGCCACGCCGAGAAGCGCCGAATGCGAGATCGTATCGCCGAAATAGGCCATGCGCCGCCAGATGATGAAGCAGCCGAGCGGCCCCGTGGTCAGCGCTAGTCCGACGCCGGCGATGATGGCGCGGACGAAGAAATCGTCAAACATGGCGCTCTCCCGCCGGATGCTTGTGCCCGTGTCCATCATCGGCCGTATGATGATGGGCGTGATCGTGCCGGTGGTCATGATGCTCATGCCCATGGTCGTGAGCATGATCATGCGAGTGGTCCGAATGATCATGGTGATGGCCATCGTCAGGATGGCAGTGATCCGTCACCGAGCCATCCGCATGCAGAACGCGGCCATCCGGGAGATGCGTATGATCGTGATCGTGACTATAGACAGCAAGCGACTGCGCCGCGCGGCTGCCGAACAGCCGCACATATTCCGCACTCTGCGTCACCGCCTGCGGCGTGCCCCGGCAGCAGACATGGCCGTTGAGGCATATCACGGTATCGGTCGCCGCCATGACGACATGCAAGTCGTGCGAAATCAGCAGGATGCCGCATCCCGTCCTGTTGCGGATCGTCTTGATCAGCTCGTAGATGGCGATCTCGCCGGAGAAATCGACGCCCTGCACCGGCTCGTCCAGAACCAGCAGATCGGGCTTGCGGGCAATGGCGCGCGCCATCAGCGCCCGCTGGAACTCGCCGCCGGAGAGATGCTGCACCTCGGCATTGATCATGTGGGAAAGCCCGACGGCATCGAGCGCTTCGCTCATGTCGCTGGCCGAAAGCGGCCCCGTCAGCGTCATCAGCCGGCGCACCGTCAGCGGCAGCGTCCAGTCGATGGCGAGCTTCTGCGGGACATAGCCGACCTTCAGGCCGGAGGCGCGCGTCACCTTGCCCTCGTCGGCCTTTATCACCCCGATCGCCGTCTTCACCGTCGTCGATTTGCCCGAACCATTGGGGCCGATCAGCGTCACGATCTCGCCGCGCGAGACGGAGAAATCGACGCCGCGAACCAGCCAGCGGCCGTTTCTGCGGACACCGACATTGGAAAGCGAAACGAGCGGTCTCGCCTCGGAATTTGCGGGTAATGGCATCATTTTTCCGAAAGTGCTGTTGCGCCCTGCTATCGCACACGTTATAGCATAACGCAATTGATGTAATAACATTACCTATGCAATTCGAGCGGAGCATGCACATGAAACTCGCGACCGGCCTTTCCCTGGCGCTACAAGGCCTCGCACTCCCGGCCCTCCTCCTTGCCGGCACGGCCCGCGGCGCGGACGCTCCCGTCGTCGTCACCTCGATCAAGCCGGTGCACTCGCTGGTCTCCGCCATCATGCAGGGCGTCGGCACGCCGGAGCTGATCGTCGATGGTGCAGCCTCCCCGCACACCTATTCGATGAAGCCCTCCAACGCCAAGGCGCTGCAGGATGCCAAGGTTGTCTTCTGGGTCGGCCCCGGCATGGAAGCCTTCCTGGAAAAGCCGCTGGAAGCGCTCGGAGAAGATGCCAGCGTCGCCGAGCTCGACAAGGCGCCGGGCCTGACCAAGCTCAAGTTCCGCGAGGGCGGCGCCTTCGAAGCCCATGACGATGGCGACCATGATGGCGATGCGCATGAAGCTGGCCACGACCATGCCGAAAAGGCCGGTGGCCACGATCACGCCAAGGAAGCGGCCGGTCATGATCATGATCACGCCGCCGAGGCACATGGCGATCACGACCATGACCACGGCGCCTTCGACACCCATCTCTGGCTCGACCCCGAAAACGCCAAAGCCATGGCCGCCGAGATCACCACCACGCTGGTGGCCGCCGACCCAGCCAACGCCCTTGCCTACCAGGCCAATGCCGAGGCGCTGAACGCCAAGCTCGACGCGCTCGACAAAGAGATCTCCGGCATCGTGTCACCGGTCAAGGACAAGCCCTTCATCGTCTTCCACGACGCTTACCAGTATTTCGAAAACCGGTACAAGGTGCGCGTCGCCGGCTCGATCACCGTCAGCCCGGAAACCATTCCGGGCGCCGAGCGGATCGCCGAAATCCACAAGAAGGTGGCGGACCTTGGCGCAACCTGCGTCTTCGCCGAACCGCAGTTCCAGCCGCGTCTGGTCGATGTCGTGCTCGAGGGCACCAAGGCCAAGGCCGGCGTACTCGATCCCGAAGCCGCAACGCTCGATGCCGGCCCGGATCTCTATTTCAAGCTGATGCGCGGCATCGCCAACAATCTCAAGGACTGCCTGTCGCGCGAAAGCTGAGACCGGCCCCACCGCATATCGAAAAAGGCGGGCACACAGTCCGCCTTTTCCAGGTCCACAAATGTAATATTATAACATTAACTGGAGATCGCAATGAACAGGAAACTGCCGGTCACCGTCCTCTCCGGCTTCCTCGGCGCCGGCAAGACGACGCTTTTGAACCACATACTGGCGAACCGCGATGGCCTGCGCGTCGCCGTCATCGTCAACGACATGAGCGAAGTAAACATCGACGCCGCACTGGTGCGCGATGGCGGCGCCAACCTGTCGCGCACCGATGAGGAACTGGTCGAGATGACCAACGGCTGCATCTGCTGCACGCTGCGCGACGACCTCCTGAAGGAGGTCCGCCAGCTCGCCGAGCAGAACCGCTTCGACTACCTGCTGATCGAATCCACGGGTATCGCCGAGCCCCTGCCCGTCGCCACCACCTTCGAGTTCCGCGATGAGGACGGCATGAGCCTGTCCGATGTCGCCGAACTAGACACCATGGTCACCGTCGTCGATGCTGCCGGCCTGCTCGCCGATTACGCCTCGACCGATTTCCTCGGTGATCGCGGAGAAACCGCCGGCGATGGCGATGTCAGAACGGTGATCGACCTCTTGGTCGAGCAGATCGAATTCGCCGACGTCGTCATCCTCAACAAGGTCGGCACCGCCACCGCCGAACAACTCCAGGCCGCCCGCCAGATCGTCGTCGGCCTGAACCCGGATGCCCGGCTGATCGAGGCCGATTTCGGCAAGGTTCGACCTCAGGAGGTGCTCGGCACCGGCCTCTTCGACATCGACAAGGCCGAGACCCATCCGCTCTGGTACAAGGAGATGCATGGCTTCAACGACCATGTGCCGGAAACCGAGGAATACGGCATCCGCTCCTTCGTCTATCGCGAGAAGCGCCCCTTCGATCCAGCCAAGCTGCAGCGCTTCTTCGACACGGCCTGGCCGGGCGTAGTCCGCGCCAAGGGCTTCTTCTGGCTGGCCACTCGACCGCATCATGTCGGCGAGGTCAGCCAGGCGGGCGCCATCCTGCGCACAAGCCGCATGGGTACATGGTGGTCGGCGGTGCCGAGAGAACGTTGGCCGGACGATCCGCGCTTCATGACCGCGATCGGTCCCTATCTGCACCCCGTCTGGGGCGACCGCCGCCAGGAAATCGTCTTCATCGGCGCCGACCCGATGGACGAAGCCTGGATCCGCACGCGTCTCGACGCATGTCTTGTCCGCGCCGAGGACTTCACACCGGACAAATGGCACGACATGCCCGATCCCTTCGCCCGCTGGGGAGATCAGGCCGCATGAAGGCGCAAGCGATCAGGAGATATCAATGCGTCTGCGAGGAATGCGACCCGCTGCCGCCGATCGAGGGGCTGGCAGTGCCACCCGAGACAGAAGAGCGCAAGCCGGTCACCGGCGTTCTCAGCAAATTGGCGGCGCGGCTGGGGCGCAATGCGCCCGAAAGACAGACATGAAAAAGGGCGGCCGAAGCCGCCCTTTCCACACAAGTCACGTCGAACGATCAGCGACCGACGACGATGTTCGAGATCACATTGCTCGCAATGCTGATCATCAGGTAATCGTTGTTGACCTGCACCCAGCGATAGCCGCGCGGCGGAGGCGCCAGACGGTAGCGGCGGTAGTCGCGCACTTCGCGCATGTTGCGGCGCTCGGCGGGGCTCATGCGATGGCCGCGGCTCCACTTGTACTTGGTGACATGCACGTCGCGCTCGACGACGACGGGACGGCGATGGTGTTCCTGCGCGCTTGCACCCGTCGCGGCAACCAGCGGCGCGGCCAGGAAAGAAGCGGAGAGAAGAACGGCAAACATCTTTTTCATTGGGGTTTCCTCGTGTTGAACACGCCCCGAACCTAGACCTGAAATGATGAACCGAAACTGAAAGTTAAATTAAACTTCAGTAATAAAAACACATGCTTGAAAGCATATATTAAATTAGAAAATGTGACATCACCCAGCGCGAGGTGATGTCACTCTCTTTCACAGCTCGTCGTAATTGAACCAGTCGAAATCGGCCGTCTTCGCGCGCCCCGACGTATCGAAGGCAAAGACGCCGGCGAATGCGCCGGTAAACGAGCCATGCTCACCGCGCCCGCCTTCGTCGGAAACCACGCCGGCGTCGAGCACCGGCCCGATCGCCCGCCACGCGCCCATACCCTCTGTCTGCCAGAAAAACTGCAGGTCATTGTCGCGGATTTCCATGGAAAGCTGGACACGGCCTCCGGCGGGAAGCGCCTCGCCGCTGCCGGCGGGAAAGCTCAGGCGCCCGTTCGGATAGTCGCCGTCGCAGGAGAGGATCGTCACGCAGCGTCCGAGCTTCTCGTGCAGCGTCACCGCAACCGCGTGGAACTTGTGCCTGTTGTAGTAGTGCGTCAGCCCCGCCACCTGCTGGTAGGTATCCGGATCGAATTCGACGACCGTCTCGGCCCTAAAACTGTGATGCTCCTGCCGCCGCGCCACCAGCGCCTGCTCAAACCATGAGCCGATGCTTTCGCGGGCGATCAGCCTGAGGTGACCGGGCCGCTCCGTGAGGTTGAATATCCGCTCCGGCTTCGGCGTGCGCAGCCACTGGAAATCGGCAGGCAGCGTGCCACCATCAAAGCTGTACTCGCTGCGCATCGGCTTCTCTGCCTGCGCAGCGCCGCCAAGTCCCAGCACGGTGACGTCGGGGACCGTGGTGCCATTTTCGAGATAGAGCCAGCCATCATCCTTCCAGACGCATTTCTGCAGGCTGGTTTCGCGCCCGAGCGTGCAGCGCCGCTTCGGAGGCATCGGCCGGCCACAGAGGTGCGTATGATAGACCTGCCCGTCAGGCGTCTCGACATACTGCCCATGCCCTGCCCGCTGCAGAATGGCTTCCGGATGATCCTTCGAGGTGATTAGGTGCTTGTTCGGATGCATCTCATATGGGCCGGCGATATCGCGCGACCGCGCCATCGTCACCGCATGGTCGTAGCCCGTTCCGCCCTCGGCGGTGGTCAGATAGTAATAGCCGTTGCGCTTGAAGAGATGCGGTCCCTCGACCAGCCCGAGCGAACTGCCCGCGAAGATGTTGCGGATCGGCCCCTTCAGCGCTTTCGTCTCCGCATCCCACTCCTGCAGCAGGATGCCATCAAAGGCCGGAGACTTCGGCGCGCCGCCAAAGCTCTCCGTGCGGTGGTTCCATTGCATGTTGAGGAACCACTTGCGGCCGTCATCGTCATGAAACAGCGACGGGTCGAAGCCCGACGAGTTCACATAGATGGGCTCGGACCATTCGCCCTCGATCGTTGGCGAGGTCACGATGTAATTATGCGCATCCTTGAAGTTGCCATCGAAGCGCTTGACGTCGGTGTAGACAAGCCAGAACAGCCCGCCGGCATAGGAGAGACAGGGCGCCCAGATGCCGCAACTATCAGGGTTGCCGCGCATGTCGAGCTGCGACGCCCGCTCCAGCGGCCGCCGCACCAGCGTCCAATTCACCAGATCGCGCGAGTGATGGATCTGCACACCAGGATACCACTCGAAGGTCGAGGTCGCGATATAGTAATCCTTGCCGACACGACAGATCGACGGGTCCGGATTGAAACCCGGCAGGATTGGATTGCGGATCATCAGGGCCACCTCCTCCGAATGGCGATTTTGGTCTGCTATGAGCTTCCAGGAAGGCCACCTCTCCGGTCCTCATCCCTGTGCTCGTCACAGGGATCCAGCCACCGCGTGTCGGCGCGGTGAAAGGACTCTTTCCAGCCCAAGGACTTGGGCTGGCTGGATTCCTGTGACATCGCCCGGACGAAGTCCGGGCACAGGAATGAGGGAGGCAACTTTGTTTCCCTCCCTCATTGCATCAGCTTATTCCCGTTCCGCGGACTTCGCCCAGAGATTGATGTCCGCCTCGCGGGCGTAACCATCGATCTCCTTCAGCTCCTCGGCGGTGAACTCCAGATTGTCGAGCGCCTTGACGCAATCGACGATCTGCGACGAGCGGCTGGCGCCGATCAGCGCCGAGGTCACGCGGTCGCCGCGCAGCACCCAGGCGATCGCCATCTGCGCCAGCGTCTGGCCGCGACGTTCCGCGATCTCGTTGAGCTTGCGGATGTTGTCGATGATCTGAGGGCGGATGAAGTCCTTCTTCAGGAAGTGGTTCTGCGCTGCGCGGCTATCCGTAGGGATGCCGCCGAGATACTTCGTCGTCAGCATGCCCTGCGCCAGCGGCGAGAACACGATCGAGCCCATGCCGACCTCGTCGAGCGTATCGAGCAGCTTGTCGTCCTCGACCCAGCGGTTGAGCATCGAATAGCTCGGCTGGTGGATGAGGCACGGCGTGCCGAGTTCCTTGAGGATGGCGGCAGCTTCACGGGTGCGCTGCGAATTGTAGGACGAGATGCCGACATAGAGCGCGCGGCCGGAGCGCACGATATGGTCGAGCGCGCCGCAGGTCTCTTCCAGCGGCGTATCGGGGTCGAAACGGTGCGAATAGAAGATATCGACATAGTCGAGACCCATGCGCTTCAGGCTCTGGTCGCAGGAGGCGATCAGATACTTGCGGCTGCCCCACTCGCCGTAAGGGCCCGGCCACATGTCGTAGCCGGCCTTGGACGAAATGATCAACTCGTCGCGCAGGCCGGCAAATTCGGTGCGCATGATCTCGCCGAAGGCCGTCTCGGCGCTGCCGGGAGGCGGGCCGTAATTGTTGGCGAGGTCGAAATGGGTAATGCCGAGATCGAAGGCCGTGCGGCACATGTCGATCTTGCGGTCATGCGGCGTGTCGCCGCCGAAATTGTGCCAGAGGCCGAGCGATACGGCCGGCAGCTTCAGGCCGGAACGGCCCGTGCGGTTGTACTTCATTTTCGAATAGCGGTCGGAAGCCGGTTGCCAGCTCATAATCCTCATCCCTCATGTAGAAACGGCGCGGGCTCCTCGCCCGCGCCGGACCATAGACCTTTAGGCACGTACTTCAAGAGTGCCAGTCACTTCAGAAGCGCCAATCACTTCAGAAGAGCCTGCGCCTCTTCGATGCCGAGTGCCGCCGGCTGCGTGCACGTCGTCGTCAGCTCGATGAAGCGGCCTTCCTCGCCCGACTTCAGAATCGAGGTCATGACGTCGACGCCATGCAGCGTGCGATCGAGCGAGCAACGCGCATCGCGCCCCTCGATGATCGCGATCGCCATGTCGGCGAGACCAGCCGTACGATAGTTGGCGCGCGGTCCCTGCGGGCTCTCCTGGTTGGAGATGCCGAAGGGGTGCTCCCAGCCGTCGAGCGGCTTGATGTCCTTGTCGCGGCCGCTCGCCTCGACCACGCCGCCGAAGAAGTTCGGATCCGGCACGTAGAGCGAACCCTCGGTGCCGTAGAGCTCCATGTTGGCATGGCGGTGAGACCAGACGTCCCAGCTCGCGGTCAGCGTGACGGTCGCGCCGTTGACGAATTCCAGGATCGCCTGGATCGTCGTCGGCGTCTTCACCGGGATCGTCTCGCCGTTGCGCGGCTCGCTGGTGATCGTGCGGGTCGGCGACGCCATCGAGGTCATCGCGCCGACGCGCTTCACCGGACCAATCAGGTTGATCAGGTTGGCGATGTAGTAGGGGCCGAGATCGAGGATCGGGCCGCCACCGGGCAGGAAGAAGAAGTCCGGGTTCGGATGCCACATCTCCATGCCGGGGCTCATGACATAGCACGCGCCGGAAGTGACACGGCCGATGCCGCCCTCGTCGATATACTTGCGGGCGAGCTGATGCGCGCCGCCGAGGAACGTGTCTGGCGCGCAACCAACGGAGAGGTTCTTCTCCTTGGCAATGCGGCGCAGTTCCTCACCCTGCTCAAGGGTGAGAACCAGCGGCTTTTCCGAATAGACGTGCTTGCCGGAGAGCAGGATCGCCTTCGACACCGGGAAGTGTGCGTCCGGGATGGTGAGGTTGACGACGACGTCAACCTCCTCATTGGTGAGCAGGTCCTCGATCGTCTGCGCCTTGACGCCATATTCGGCGGCACGGGCTTCGGCGGCCTGCATGTTGAGGTCGGCGCAAGCGACGACCTTGAGGCCCTTGAACAGCGGGGCCAGCGAAAAGTAGGTGGTGGAGATGTTGCCGCATCCGATGATGCCGACGCCAAGTTCCTTGGTCATGATGGTCCTCAGTAGGTCTTGAAGGATGCGATCGAGCGGGTGATCAGGCGATCGATATCAGCCGGATTGTCATGCTCGACGACGTAGTGCTTGGTCTTGGTGCCCTTCAGCGCCGCGACGAGCTTCGGCCAATCAAGCGTGCCGTGGCCGACATCGGCCCAGCCGTCCTCGTTCTTGTTCTCACCAGCTGGCGCGATGTCCTTGACGTGCGCCGAGGTAATGCGGGAACCGAGCTTCTCGATCCATGCGAAGGGATCGGCACCGCCACGAACGACCCAGGCGATATCCGCTTCCCAGGAAATATCGGGCGCGCCTTCGAAGATGCGCTCGATCGGCAGCGAGCCGTCGGCGAGCTTCACGAATTCAAAGTCGTGGTTGTGCCAGCCGAACTCGTAGCCCGCGTCCTTGTAGGGCTTGCTCATTTCCTGCAGGCGCTTGCCGAAGGCCAGCCAACCGGCACCGTCGGTCGGACGCTCATCGGCCGCCAGATGCGGTGCATAGATGGAATCCATGCCGAGGAGCTTGGCGATGTTCAGAGACTTCTGCACTTCGCCGTCGAGGAAATCGGGGCTGAAGTGGCCGCTCGCCATCGTCAGACCGTTCTTGTCGAGCTCGGCGCGCAGGCCCTTGAGGCCGGCATCGTCGAGATCGGCGTAGATGCCGCCGAAGCCTTCGACTTCCTGATAACCGGCCTTGCCGAGCTTTTCGAAGATCGCCGAATAGGGCTGGAAGTTGCGGGCGCTATAAAGCTGGAAACTCAGTTTCGTCATAATATCCTCCTCGGGCCTCGTGCCCATTCATTTAATCAGGATCAATCCACGGACTGACAGGATTGCAGGTCGTAGAAACGGAAGTCCGGCAAGGCGCCATCAGCAAGCGGCGTGGCCGGGGTGAAGGTGATGCGGCGCGTCTCGCCCGCCGCCAGATCGAAGGCATTGTCGGAATATTTGCCGTCGGTCTCGGTCTCGATCATCACGAAGAGCGCAAGTCCCTTCGCGGTGACGTTGAGGCAGACGGAACCGTCCTCCTCGACATATTCGTGCGTGACCATCAGGCCCGCCGGCTCGAGCTCCAGCGCCTTGTAGGTGCCGTGGACGTAATGCCCCTCGCCGCCCATGCCGTTCGACGCCGTGAAGCGCCAGGCAAGCAGCGTGCCCGAGGGAATCTCGGAGACATCGATGCTGGCAGCCGTTACCGCAGCGTCAGGCGTGCAGACGGCCTGCACGTCCTTCAGGTGCTTGCGCTCGCCCTTCATGTCGATGATCGAGATCGACAGGTCGACGCTGACGTCATCAAGCGTGTCGTTGACCAGCGAGAAGCGGATTTGCTTGCCGTCGTCCGATGGGATGGCGGCGACCGCGACAGGCTGGAAGAAGCGCTTGACCAGATAGTGCATCGCCTTCCAGCGACCGCCGTAATCGAGGCTCGACCACGAGGCCACCGGCCAGGTGTCGTTGAGCTGCCAATAGATCGTGCCCATGCAATGCGGCTTCAGCGACCGCCAGTATTCCACCGCCGTCTTGATCGCGAGACCCTGCTGGATCTGGCTGAGATAGACGAAGTTCGGGAAATCCTTCGGGAAGCGGAAGTAGCGGAACATCGTGCCGGCGATACGCTCGTTGCCGCCGGCATTCTTCTGGTGCAGCTCCATAACCGGCGACGCGACGTTCATGTCCTTGGCCTCGGCATAGATCTTGATAACAGGCAGCGAGGTGTAGGACTGGAAGCCGAATTCCGAGCAGAAGCGCGGGCGCACCGACCGATAATTGTCGAACGACTTGTTCTCGTGCCAGACCGACCAATAGTGCATGTCGCCGGAGCCGTCGGCATGCCACGCATCGCCGAAGTCGAGATAGCCCGACGCCGGGCTCGACGGCCACCAGATCGCATCCGGCGCCGCCTTCTTCATCGCCTGCTCGATCACCCGGTTGAGGCGATCGTAGGAGACGAGATAGCGGTCGCGGTCCTTGCGCGATTCCTCGAACCAGGTGAGCGCGCCCACCAGCTCGTTGTCGCCGCACCAGAGCGCGATCGACGGATGCGAATTCAGGCGGCGGACCTGATAGTCGACCTCAAGCGCGACATTGTCGAGGAAGTCCTCGGTCGAGGGATAGAGGTTGCAGGCGAACATGAAGTCCTGCCAGACCATGAGACCGAGACGGTCGCAGAGATCGTAGAAATGATCATGCTCGTAGAACCCGCCGCCCCAGACGCGGATCATGTTCATGTTGGCGGCCTTCGCCGATTGCAGCAGATCCTCGGTCTTCTCGGGCGAGGACAGCGAAAACAGTGCGTCGGCCGGGATCCAGTTGGCGCCACGGCAGAAGATCTCGCGACCGTTGACCTTCAGCGCGAAACGGGCACCGGCGGCATCCGGCGTGGTGATCAGCTCGACGGTGCGCAGACCGATCTGCTTGGTGACGGCATCGGAAGGCAGGTCGACGGTCAGCGCATAAAGCGCCTGCTCGCCACTTCCCGCCGGCCACCAGAGACGCGGCTTGTCGATCTCGAACACATGATTGACGACCGTTTCGCCGGCGCTCACGCCGACATCGAGACGCACCCGCTCGCCGTCGAGCGAGAAATGCACGGGAACGATGCCAGGGTTTTTAGAGAACAGCGTCGCTGAGACCTTGAGATCGACGGAACCGTCGAGATTATGCACCTGCTGCGTCGTCACATGCTCAATGCGCGCGGTGTCGAGACGGCGCAGCGCGACCGTGCCGTAAAGTCCGAGCGGCGCGATCGCGATGTTCCAGTCCCAGCCGAAATGGCACTGCGGCTTGCGCAGCATGTTGCCGTTGGGGATCGGCGAATTGCCGGTCGAATAGGGAATGTAGAAGGGCTGCTTATCCTGGCGATCGGCACCCGCCGCGATGCTCGAATGCAGCACGATGCGGATGGTGTTTTCGCCGGATTTCAGATGGCTGCTGACATCCGGGCGATAGCGGCGGAAGCTGTTGTCGGCGACAAGCGCCGGCGAGCCGTTGATGAAGACGGCGGCCACCGTGTCGAGATAATCGATATCGAGATACCAGTCGCCATCCGGCTCCGACACCGTGAAGCTGCGCTCGATCGACCAGTCGCGATGCGCCACCCACTGTACGACCTCTTCGTTACGGCCGAAATAGGGGTCGGGGATGAGCTTGGCGGCATGGAGTGCCGAATGCACGTCGCCGGGAAGCGTGATCGGCGCGGTGATTTCACCATCCGTGGAGGTGAGCTTCCACGAGCCTGAGAGGTCGAGGTTGAACCCGTTGGTGGGCAAGGATGTCATAGCACTGTCCGATCAGGCCGCTCTTGGGAAAACCCGTCACCGGGCTGCGACCGAATGTGGTATTGGAAGAACGGGCGGAACCGCTTGGGACGGCCCCGCCCGCAGCGTAGTCGTCTAAAGGCGCAGTTCCGTCTCGGCGTCGAAGATCGACGCCAGCGACATGTCGAAGCCGAGCTTGACCTGTGAACCCGGGCTGAAGCGGCGGGCGCCGTTGATACGCACCGACATGGTGTGTCCGGCATGCTTCAGCCAGAGCAGGTTGTCGGCACCCATCGGCTCCTCGATATCGACGGTCGCGTCATGAACCTCGGCGCCGAGGTTCTCGTTGACCTTGATATGCTCCGGCCGCACGCCGAGCGTCACCTTCCGGCCCGCCTGCAGCGGACCACTCGCCTCATAGGCATCGACGTTGAAATCGACGCCGTTGGCGGTGAAGACGGTGGCGTCACCCCGCTTGGCGATCTCGCCGCGCAGGAAGTTCATCGACGGCGACCCGATGAAGCCGGCGACGAACAGGCTGCGCGGCTTGTTGTAGATCGTCGTCGGATCGGCCAGCTGCTGGATCTCGCCGTTCTTCATGATCGCGATGCGGTCGGCGAGCGTCAGCGCCTCGATCTGGTCGTGCGTGACGTAGATCATCGTGTTCTTCAGCGACTGGTGCAGTCGCTTGATCTCGACGCGCAGTTCCGAACGCAGCTTGGCGTCGAGGTTGGAGAGCGGTTCGTCGAACAGGAACACGTCAACATCGCGCACCAAGGCACGGCCGATCGCCACGCGCTGCCGCTGGCCGCCGGAAAGCTCGGCCGGCTTGCGCTTCAAAAGCGGCTGGATCTGCAGGATTTCGGAAGCGCGGGCGACGCGTTTGTCGATATCGGATTGCGGGATCTTGGCGACCTGCAGGCCGAAGGACAGGTTCTTCTCCACCGTCATCTGCGGATAGAGCGCGTAGGACTGGAACACCATGCCGATGCCGCGATCCTTGGGCTCTTCCCAGGTGACGTTGCGGCCCTTGATGTGGATCTGTCCTTCGCTGATGTCGAGCAGGCCGGCAATGCAGTTAAGCAGGGTCGACTTGCCGCAGCCGGAAGAGCCGAGCAGCACCAGGAACTCGCCGTCATTGATCTCGAGGTTCAGATCCTTGAGCACGCTGACGGCGCCGAAGTTCAGCGAAAGGTCTTTGATGGAAACGCTTGAATTCATGGATCAGCCTTTCACTGCGCCGGCGGCGATGCCGCGGACGAACAGACGTCCAGACACGAAATACACGATGAGCGGCACCAGACCCGTGAGGATGGTTGCGGCCATGTTGACGTTGTATTCCTTCACGCCCTGGACGGAATTGACGATGTTGTTGAGCTGCACGGTCATCGGATAGTATTCCGGCCGGGTGAAGACGACGCCGAACAGGAAGTCGTTCCAGATGCCGGTGACCTGCAGGATCATGGCGACGACGAAGATCGGCAGCGACATCGGCACCATGATCTTCAGGAAGATCTGCCAGAAGCCGGCGCCATCGACGCGCGCGGCCTTGAACAACTCCTGCGGCAGCGATGCGAAATAGTTGCGGAAGAGCAGCGTCAGGATCGGCATGCCGAAGATCGAATGCACGATGATCAGGCCCGTGAGCGTCCCATAGATCCCCATTTCACGCAGCACGATGACGATCGGATAGATCATCACCTGGTAGGGAATGAACGCGCCGATGACGAGGATCGAGAAGAACAGCTCCGATCCCTTGAAGCGCCAGTTGGCAAGCGCATAGCCGTTGACCGAGGCAATCGCGATCGAGACGATGACGGACGGAACGGTGATCCGGACCGAGTTCCAGAAACCGCGCGAGAGACCGTCGCAGTTGAGGCCCGTGCAGGCCGTGGCCCAGGCCTTCACCCACGGCTCGAAGGTGATTTCCATCGGCGGCGAGAAGATGTTGCCCATGCGGATTTCGGGCATCCCCTTCAGCGACGTGACGATCATCACGTAGAGCGGCAGCAGGTAGTAGGCGGCGGCGACGAACAGCGTGCCATAGAGCATGATGTTGCGCGGCGAGAGCACGCGCTTCGGCTTCTTGCCGTTCGGTCCATCGAAGGACTTGACCGGTGCCAGTGCGACTTCAGCCGTCTTGAGAGCGATGGTATCAGGCACGTTTACGCCCTCCCCCGAATTCCAGATAAGCCCATGGAATGATGATGATCGCGACCGTGATCAGCATCATGGTCGAGGCGGCGAAGCCCTGCCCCAGGTTCTGCGCCTGGAACATGTAGTCGTAGACATACTTGGCCGGCACTTCCGACGAGATGCCGGGTCCGCCCGATGTCTGCGCCACCACAAGGTCATAGACCTTGACGATACCGGACGCGATGATGACGAGCGTGGTGATGAAGACGGGACGCATCATCGGGATGACAATGAAGAGATAGGTCTTCCACATCGGAATGCCGTCGACGCGCGACGCCTTCCAGATGTCCTCGTCAATCCCGCGCAGGCCGGCGAGCATCAGGCACATGACGAGGCCCGTTCCCTGCCAGAGTGCTGCGATCAGCACGCCGTAAATGACGATGCTCGGCGTATAGAGCGGGTCGAAGGTAAAGCTCGTCCAGCCGAGCGAACGCACCACCGACTGCACGCCGAATTCAGGATTGAGCACCCACTGCCACACGAGCCCGGTGACGATGAAGGACAGCGCGAATGGGTAGAGAAAGATCGTCCGGAACGCATTCTCGAACCGGATCTTCTGATCCATCAGGGCAGCCAGCGTAAAGCCGATCACCAGGCTGAAGATCAGGGAGAAGATGCCGTAAAGGGCGAGGTTTTCGATGGACACGATCCATCGCGGCGCGGCCCAGAGCCGCTTGTATTGGTCGAAACCAACGAAGCTCATCCTTGGCAGGAGCTTCGAGTTGGTGAAGGAATAGAACACCGTCCAGACCGTACCGCCGAGAAAGATGACCAGGGCGGTAAGGATCATCGGGATGGATGCAATTTTGGAATTCAGATTGCGCAGCAACTGATTTGGCCGGCCGGCTTTCGCTGGACCCGTCATTGTGTTTCCTCCTGACACGCACTTGCTTTTTTGACCGAGAGCAGCGGCCGATGCCGGACACCGCTCCCGTCTCTTGCCCCCGGATGGTCCCGGCCGCTTCGTCTGCGGCCGGAACTCATCGGGAAAGCACTGCCGCGAACCCGCCGCCGCTGGCGGTTAGGGCAAATCCAGCTTCCCGTTCCTGGGCGGAAAACCGGATCGCGGCAGCACGAGCAGACGATCAGTCGGCGGAGCCGATGATTTCGGCGAAGCGCTTCTGTGCGTCTTCAGGCGTCATCGAGGCATTGGCGAAGAACTCCGAGAAGAGGTCTTCCTTCTGCTTCTGGCTGTCGGCCGAAAGCAACTGGTCGGTGCCTTCGACGATGTTGCCCTTCTTCAGGATCTCGAGACCCTTCTTCATGCAGTCGTTGGCAGCCTCGAGATCGACGTCACCGCGAACCGGCAGCGAGCCTTTCTTGAGGTTGAAGGCAACCTGGGTCTTCGGATCGAGCAGCGTCTTGGCGAGAACGTCCTGCGCCTTCGACTTTGCTTCGTCCTTGAGCAGCGGGAAGTAGAAGGCATCACCACCGGTGGAGATGATTTCGTTCACGCCCAGCCCCGGAAGGCAGGTGTAGTCGGTACCGGCCTTCTGGCCGGCGAGAGCGAATTCGCCCTGCGCCCAGTCACCCATGATCTGGCCGCCGGCCTTGCCGGTGATGACCAGATTGGTTGCCTGGTTCCAATCCTGGACGTTGCTGCCCTTGGACATCTTGCGGGCGTCGTCAGCGGCCTTGAAGACCTTGGCGATCTCGGGACCGGCAGCCACGTCGGCGTCCTTGTCCTTGAACACCTTGTTGAACGTGTCCTTGCCGGCGATCGCCACCATCAGCGTGTCGAAAGCGCCTGCTGCCTGCCACGGCTGACCGCCGACGGCGAGCGGCACGATACCGGCCTTTTCGAGAGCCGGAGCAGCGGCGACGAATTCATCCCAGTTCTTCGGCACGTCAACGCCGGCCTTCTTGAAGGCGGCATTCGAGAGCCACAGCCACTGCCAGGAGTGGATGTTGACGGGCGCGCAATAGATCTTGCCGTCGATCGTGCAGCTGTCGAGCAGGCTTGCCGGACGGATGATGTCCTTCCAGTGCTCGGCGGTGGCGACATCGGTCAGGTCGCGCATCAGGCCGGCCTGTACAAGCTCCTCCGCCTGACGGCCATGGTTGAACTGGGTGGCACCCATTGGATCGCCACCGGTGATGCGGCTGACCATGATCGGACGCGCCGTGCCGCCGGAACCGGCGATGGCACCATCGACCCACTTGTTGCCGGTTGCGTCGAATGCCTTGGCGAGTTCGGCCACGGCAGCGGCTTCGCCGCCCGAGGTCCACCAATGCGTGACTTCGAGATCGGTGGCGTGTGCCGCACCAAGCGGCAGGGCGACGGATGCGCACAGCGCTGCCGCCATCAAACGAATATTCATGAGTTCTCCTCCCTCACTGAAACGTTGCCGGAAAAACTTAAGCCAATCGATATTGCCGCGCAACAGCCACCCCTTAAAATTTTCTTTTCGACCATGTATTGCTACCATTGCCTGCCGAAACGGCACCGTCGCCGCAAGGCTGCACAAGCGATCAGTAAACCGATGTGCACCTGCACACTTCGATTATACTACTGTTTTATAATACTTTATTTCACTGGTATCACGACATAATTTCCAGATCGCGTTCGCATGCGCAAAAAATTCGTGCAAAAATCACCGATTCAACCAATGAGAGTGATTGAGTTGGAACCATCTGAAAAAGCGCTCGACATTTTCACTGTAACGTTACAGATTTTAAGGCCCGTGGGAGGGAACGGCATTTGTGTATTCAGGCTTACAGCACTGCGAAAAGCATCTATAAGCGAACCAAATCGCGTAGGACGGCCTAGAGGGATGAAAAACAAAGCGAATTTCGGGGCGACGGTGACCGAGGCATCTCGGGAGAGACCGACACTGAAGACGATTGCCTTCATGACCGGCCTCGGCATCACCACGGTTTCTCGTGCATTGAAGGATGCACCCGACATCGGCGCGGAGACCAAGGAACGCGTGCGGATGGTGGCAAGCCAGCTCGGCTATCAGCCGAACCGCGCCGGCGTGCGCCTCAGAACAGGCAAGACCAACGTCATCGCGCTCGTTCTGAGCATCGACGAGGAGATCATGGGCTTCTCGAGCCAGCTGGTCTTCGGCATCTCCGAGGTCCTGACCGGCACCCCCTATCACATCGTCGTCACGCCGCATTCGCACAGCAAGGACCCGATGCTGCCGGTGCGCTACATCCTGGAGACAGGCTCGGCCGATGGCGTCATCATCTCCCGCATCGAGCCCGACGATCCCCGTGTGCGCCTGCTCAGCGAGCGCAACATGCCGTTCGCCACGCATGGCCGCACCGATGCCGGACTGATGCATCCGTTCCACGACTTCGACAACGAAGCCTTCGCCCACCAGGCGGTCGAAAAGCTGGTCGCGCGCGGCCGCAAGCGCATCGCCCTCCTCCAGCCCCCAAGCAAGCTCACCTACTACACGCACACCCGCATCGGCTTCCAGACCGGCCTGCATGACTACGGCGCCGAGGAAGTACCACTGCGGGTCACCATCGACACACCGCTGGACGAGATCCGCAACGCGGTCGAGACGATGATGCGCTCCAGCAACGCGCCCGATGGCATCGTCTGTCTCGCCGGCAGCGCCGCCATCGCCGTCAACGCCGGCATCGAAGCCGCCGGCAAGCGCCTTGGTCACGATGTCGACATGGCCTCGAAGGAATCCGCGCCGATCCTCAACTGGATCCGCCCGGAGATCATCACCGCCTATGAAGACGTCCGCCACGCCGGCCGCGAAATGGCCAAGGCCGTCATCGCCCGCATCGACGGCGTCGAGCCGGAAATGCTGCAGAGCGTTAGCCAGCCGGTCTGGACACGACCGGGCAGCTGACGGAAGTCAACGAGGAAAGACAACGCATGACCAAGGCTCTCCTCATCATCGATGTGCAGAACGCCATCGTTGCGGGCAAAGGCACGCCCGAACGGCAGCCATCAATCGACGCCGCGCTTGATGAGACCGTCGCCCGCCTTGCCGCTCTCAGGGAACGCGCATGGCATGGCGGCGTCCCCGTCGTCCTCCTACAGCACGACGGCGATCCGGGCCATCGCCTCGCGGTCGGCACGAAAGGCTGGGAAATCAGACCGGAGCTCGCGCCCGGCAGCGACGACACCGTCGTTCACAAGAGGAGCGCCGACTCTTTCTTCCAGACTGATTTGGCCGAGCGGCTGACGGAACGCTCCGTGACCCATCTCGTCGTCGGCGGCTGCATGTCGCAGTTCTGCGTCGACACCACGGTCCGCCGCGCCGTCTCGCTTGGCTACAACGTCACCCTGATCGCCGACGGCCACACGACCGCCGATTCGGGCTCGTTGACCTTCGCCGAGATCGTCGCCCACCATAACGAGACGCTGGATGATTTCGATGCCGGATCGGCGCTGTCGATTGTCCGCCCCGCCGCCGAGATCCAGTTCTGAACCAGTTCAACTGGCATAAACGCAAAACAGCCGGGCCAATGGCCCGGCTGTTGTCATTTTCAGAGAGCGAACCTTAGAAGGTCGCCGCACCGCTGCCCCATGGGCCGTGGTGGAAGTCCTTGCCGTCGAGGCGATCGAAGCCGTGGGCGCCGAAGAAGTCGCGCTGTGCCTGGATCAGGTTGGCGGTGCCGCGGCCCTGGCGGTAGGCGTCGAAGTAGGTGAGCGCCGAGGTCAGCGCCGGAACCGGCAGGCCAGCCTGCAGGGCAGCACCGACGACGCGGCGAAGCGCCGGCAGCGATTCCTTGACCATGTCCGCGAAGGCCGGCGTCACGATCAGGTTTGCGACGTCAGGCGCCTTGGTGAAGGCCGAGGTGATCTCGTCGAGGAACTGCGAACGGATGATGCAGCCATCACGCCAGATCTTGGCAATGGTTGGCATCGGCAGCGACCACTTGAACTCGCGCGAGGCTTCCGCCATCACCGCGAAGCCCTGCGCGTAGGCGCCGATCTTGGCGGCGAAGAGAGCCAGTTCCAGATCCTTGACGAGCTCGGGACCGTAAGCGACCGGGAAGTCGTATTCCGGCTTGCCGAAGATCTTCTCGGCGGCTTCGCGCTCGGTCTTCATCGACGACAGGCTGCGGGCGGCAACGGCCGCTTCGATCGCCGTTGCCGGGATGCCCATGTTCTGCGCTTCGATCGCCGACCACTTGCCGGTGCCCTTCTGGCCGGCCTTGTCGAGGATCATGTCGACCATAGCGCCGCCGGAGATCGGGTCGGTCGCGGCCAGAACCTTTTCGGAGATCTCGATCAGGTAGGAGTTCAGGCGGCCCTTGTTCCAGTCGCCGAAGATGCCGGAGATGTCCTTGGCGCTCTTGCCGAGACCGTCGCGCAGGACGCCGTAGATTTCGGCGATCATCTGCATGTCGGCATATTCGATGCCGTTGTGGATCGTCTTGACGAAGTGACCCGCGCCGTCATTGCCGAGCCAGGCCACGCACGGGTCGCCCTTGTACTTGGCGGCGATCGAGGTCAGCACCGGCTCGACGCGCTTCCAGCTGTCTTCCGTGCCGCCGACCATGATCGACGGGCCGTGACGCGCACCTTCCTCGCCACCGGAAACACCCATGCCGATGAAGGTCAGGTCGGTGTCCTTGAGGCGATCGAAGCGGGCGATCGTGTCGCGGAAGTTGGCGTTGCCGGCATCGATCATGATGTCGCCCTTGGAGAGATGCGGACGCAGCAGCTCCATCTGCTGGTCAACCGGCTCGCCGGCCTTGATCATGATGATGATCGGACGCGGCGGGCGGATCGCCTCGACGAACTCCTCGATCGTCTTGCACGGAATGATCTGCTTCTTCAGATCGCCGGCGCTCTCGTAGAACTCGTCCGTCTTGTCGGGCGTACGGTTGAACACCGCAATCTTGTTGCCCTTTTCCGCGATGTTCAGAGCGAGGTTGGAACCCATGACCGCAAGGCCGATCAGCCCGATTTCTGCCTTTTCCACGATATCTCTCCGGTTAGAGCATGTCGCGCAAAAGTGTGAAGCGGTTTTGCGATAACGACATGCGGTAAAACAAAGATCTAAAGCGCAACGAGTGAATCTGAAAGATCGCGAGGCGCTTTAGTCAAATTGGACCGGTGTTGTGGCACTCTCTGGCTCATACGGCAAGTTCGATTCGCCCCGGATCGGTCGCGTATTGCGTCCCTTGCGAAGTGAACCATATTGCCACCAAGGCCCTGATGTCGGCGATTTTGGCGCCGACGGCGTCCAAGCGGTAACGATGCACGAGCATTATGCGACGTTAAGCCGCTCGCAAAAATGAAGGAGGAGCAAGCGATGGCGACAATGCCGGCGAGAATCATTCACAGGTCCATCGAGCGGAACTGGCGGGACGTCTGGGCCTTTGCCGGCGCGCCCGAAAACATGCCGCTCTGGGCATCTGGCCTTGCATCCGGCCTGGAGAAAAGCGGCGACGACTGGATCGCCAAGGGCGTTCTCGGTACGGTTCGCGTGAGCTTCGCTCCCCACAACGAATTCGGCGTTCTCGACCATACCGTCACGATCGCGAACGGGTTGCGCGTCTATAACGCGCTCAGGATCGTCCCGAATGGCGACGGCTGCGAAGTGATGTTCACATTGCTGCGGCTGCCGGATATGACGGACGAGCAGTTCGAGGCCGACGCGGCGCATGTCGCTCGCGATCTCGAGGCGCTGAAGAAGCTGATGGAAATCTAGGAAGCACCGATGACATCTACGAAAACCGAGCTTCGCATCGACTATGTCGAGTTCAACGTCGCCGATATCGAGCGCTCCAAGGCGTTCTACGGCAAGGCTTTCGGCTGGCGCTTCACCGACTACGGTCCCAACTATTGCGAATTCGACGATGGACGGCTGAAGGGCGGCTTCACCAATCTCGAGGCACCCCGCCCCGGCGGCCCGCTCGTTATCCTCTATGCCGATGACCTGCCGGCCGCGCTGGAAGCGGTCGAAGGTGCAGGTGGCAAGATCGTGCGCCCGATCTTCGGCTTCCCGGGCGGCAGCCGCTTCCACTTCGCCGATCCCGACGGATACGAACTGGCAGTGTGGACGAAGGCGTGATCAGGCGGCGAGATTGGCCGCCGACGATGACGATCCGGCATCCTGCGAGACAATAAGCGCCCCGATGATATAGCCGGACGAATCGCGCAGCGGTGACATGCGGTACCGTGTTTTCTGAACGACGTTTTCCTCGCGCCGTTCATAGATCTGATCGCATGTTCCGCCCGCGAAACACGCGTCGAGCATCTCTTTGACGCAATCCACGAACCGCGCTTCGCCCAGCACGTCCTTGATATGCCGCCCGACCATCTCAAACGGCTTGCGCTTGGCGTAGGCGGCGCTCGCGGCATTGGCGTAGAGGTAGCGATAGTCCTTGGTCACGACCGCGACCCGATCCGGCAGGGATTCGAGGATGGCCGAGTTCAGGAAATTGCCGTTGTCGGTATTGGGCACATAGGCCGCAGGCGCCGACACCCGCTCCCGGTCCATGCGCTCCAGCGGCGGCATCTGCCAGCGCGGAACGGTCGACCCGAGATACTGCTCCATCAGGTAGGAAAGCAGCTTCACATGCTCACGCACGGATTCGCTGTCTTCGGCATACTGATCGATCAGGCAGCCGACGAACTGCATCTGCATGTGCGCGTAGAACAGATTGGTGGCGCGATAGCCGAGGATGGTGTCGATAAGCGCATCGATCGAGCTGTCGAGGCTGCTCACCCGCGCATCATCACCGACCCGTATAGCCTCGTCAATTTGCGAACATCGCAACGAGAACGCCTGAAAAAGCCCGAGCACGACACCTCCCATGCCGATTTCCGTGAGGGAATTGCTTCGATATAAATGATCATCGACGGCACCTTTACCGTTCATAATCCTTCCTGTCAGAAATCGGTAACATGACGCCACTTCATGTTCAATGACGAAGAAGGCTTGTTTTTCAATGACAAGATTTGAGGGATTCCCCTCTACATGATCTGTCGCTTGATTTCCCATCGGTCATGATACCAGAGCCACTGCTCCGGGTATTCACGCACCCAGCTTTCAACCTTGTCGTTCAGCAACTGAGCCGTAGCCGTCAGATCGAGATTGCCCTTCTCATCCCGGGGCAGTTCGACCTTCGGCTCGATTTCCAGCCGGTAGCGATTGCCGGGAAGGCGGATGCAGCGGGCCGGGTAGACCTCGCAGTTGAACTGGCGCACCAGCTTTCCGAGCAGAGGATTGGTCTTCACCGGCAGGCCGAAGAATTCCGTCTTCAGGCCACGACCGAATTTCTGGTCGACAAGCACACCCACCCCCTGCTCCGCTTCGAGCTGGCGGGCGAGCGCAAACGACGATCCGGCATGCGATGGCACCAGCTTGCCCATGCGGGCGCTGCGGAAGTCGAACACCTTCTGCGCCACGTAGGGATTGTTCGGCGGCCGGAAGAGGACGCTGACATAGAGGCCGAAGGCGGCACCGGCGACCGGCAGCAGCTCGAAATTGCCGGTATGGCCGGTAAAGACGATGAAGGGACGCGGGTTTTCCAGGAGATCGAGGAAGATCGGGATCCCCGACACCTCCACCCTGCCCGGCTCGCTCTTTTCGGGATCGAAATCGAACAACCGATCGAGAAACACGTATTCCGCCGCAAGCCGGCCCATATTGGCCCAGCTTCCAAGCGCGATCTCGTTGATCTCCTCTTCGCTCTTGTCAGGAAAGGCGTTGCGGAGATTGGCCAGAATCAGCTTGTGGCGCTTCATCTTCGGACCGATCTTGCGCATCAGCCAGTCGATGAAATTGATCGCCCCGTCGGCCGGGAAGATCTTCAGGAAATTCAGGAAGCCGAACATCACCTGCGCGATCAGCCACTGGCGAAAATGGTCCAGTTTCAGGACGATCCGGGTGATGAACAGCTCCAAGGGATCAATCCATCTTCAGGATGATCTTGCCGAAGATCTGGCGCGATTCCATGCGCTCCAGCGCCCGGTCGATATCGTCGAAGCTGACTTCGGTGTCGATGACGGGGTGCACGAGGCCGCGGCCCATCTTCTGCATGGCGTCGGCCATGTTTTCCATGCGGCAGCCGAAGGAGCCGAGCAGCTTCAGCTGCTGCTGGAACAGCATCATCAGGTTCATGTCGGTCGAGACGCCCGATGTCGAGCCGCAGGTGACGAGACGTCCGCCGCGCTTCAGGCAGAGCATCGAGCCCGCCCAGGTATCCTTGCCCACATGTTCGAAGACGACGTCGACGCCCTTCTTCTTGGTGAGCTTGCGCACCACACCCTCGAAGCGATCCGTGCGGTAGTTGATGACGTGATCGGCGCCGAGCGCCTTGGCCTTCTCGATCTTGTCGTCGGAGCCAACTGTCGTGATGACGGTGCAGCCGATCTTCTTGGCAAGCTGGATCGCCGCCGTGCCGATGCCAGAACCGCCGGCATGGACGAGAATGGTTTCGCCCGGCTCCAGCTTGGCGTTGTCGAACAACATGTGCTCGACGGTACCGAAGGTAACCGGCGCAACGGCCGCACCAACGGCATCGACGCCGGGAGGTGCCGGAACGAGCAGACGAGCCGGAAGATTGACCTTTTCCTGGGCGAAACCGTCGAGGTGGAAGCCGTGAACGCCCGAGACGTGTTCGCAGAGGTTGTCGCGACCCTCGCGGCACGGACGGCAGAGACCGCAAGTGCGCGCGCCATAGACGGCGACCAGCTGGCCCGGAAGCACGTTGGACACGCCGGGGCCAATCGCCTCGACGACACCCGATGCTTCCGCACCGATGACGAGCGGCATCTTGCGCTTGGCAAACGCCATGCCGCGCCAGCCCCAGACGTCGATATGGTTGAGCGCGACCGCCTTGACGCGCAGCGTCACTTCGCCGGCGCCGGGCGCATCGGGTTCAGGCAGATCGGTGATCTCGAGCTTGCGGTCGTCGATCAGTTGCAGAGCGCGCATGGCAAAATCCTTCGCGGTCGCACCAGCCGGACGGCGGATGCGCGGTTTATGTTTGCTGTTGCGTCCCGCAGGCCCTTACCGGGCGCGGCCGCAACAATGGAATTTATGGTCGCAAACCGCTTAAGCCGGTTCCAGCGCCATGACAAGGCTGGCGTTCTGGCCGCCGAAGCCGAAGGAGTTGGAAAGCACGGCGTTGACCTGCGCATCCCGCTTCACATTCGGCACCACGTCGAGAACGATCGCCGGATCCGGGTTGGTGTAGTTGATGGTCGGCGGCAGCGTGCCGGTGCGCATCGTCTGCAGCGAGAACACGGCTTCCACGGCACCAGCCGCCGTCAGCGTATGGCCGATCATCGACTTGTTCGACGACAGCGGAATGGAGGCCATGCGGTCGCCGAAGACAGCAAGCATCGAGCCATATTCCATCTTGTCGTTCTCAGGCGTCGAGGTGCCGTGGGCGTTGATGTAGCCGATATCGCCTTCATCCATCCCCGCATCCGCAAGAGCTGCGCGGATCGTCGCGATCGCGGGACCACCATCGGGCGAAGACCGTGTGCGATGGAAGCTGTCGGCCTTTTCGCCGGCACCCTTCATGATACCAAGCACTTTGGCGCCACGCGCAATCGCCGATTCCAGCGATTCCAGCACCAGCGTCGCCGCACCTTCGGCGATAACAAAGCCGTCGCGGTCTTTGCTGAACGGCTTGGAAGCCTTGGTCGGGTTGTCGTTCTGCGTCGAGAGCGCCGAGAGCAGCGAGAAGCGGATCAGCGCTTCGGCACTCACCGAGCCGTCGGTCGCAACGGCAAGCGCACGGTTCGTGCGGCCCTGGCGGATTGCCTCGATGCCGAGCTGGATCGCGGTCGCGCCCGAAGCGCAAGCCGTCGACAGCGTCACCGGCAGACCGCGCGTGCCGAAACGATCGGCCAGACGCTCAGAGATGGCACCGAACAGCGCCGCCTCATGGAAAGCCGGATCCGGACGCTGGCGCATCGCCGTCAGGAAACGATCGTAAGCGTCACCCGGCTGCGAGGGCGGCGGCGAACGATCGCCGAGTTCGAAGCGGGCAATCCACTCCGGCTCGATCGGCGGTGCTGCGAGAAACAGCGGTCCGTTGAAGTCGCCAGTGATATCGGCATCGGCCAGTGCTTCGATCGTCGTCTCGCGCGCGAATGCGTAGGAGCGCTCGACGGCGTTCGGCGCCGGAACATCAATGAAATCGACTGTGCCGGCGATCCGCGTCGAAAGACCGTCCGTCGGGAAGCGGTTGATGTCGTGGATACCGGATTTGCCCGATATCAGCGCCGACCAGTTGTCCTTGAGGCCCTGCCCCAGCGATGTCATGATGCCGACGCCGGTAACAGCCACGATTGGGCGGCCGAGATGATCCTTGTAAGCTTGATCCGTCATGTGCCTGCTCCTCACGCGTCCGCCGACAGAACGGCGACGCCTTCGCCACGCTGATGCCCGACCGTCGTGACGACCGCGGCCTTCGTGCCTGAACTCATGGATTTTTCATGGGCGCCATCAAATGCCGGCACCTTGGCCTCGCCGTCGATGGCAAGGGCGGCCAGCGCCAGCCCGAGGGTGAAGTGCGCCTCCAGCCCATGGCCGGTCACGCCGCCGAAGCCGCGGATGGCAGCACCCGGCAGCTGATGCTCGAGAACAGCCTTTTCGCGCGACGCGAGCTCGGGCATGCCTGACGAGCCGGAGAAGATCGCCGTGCTCTCGGCAGGCAGGCCCTTTGCCGGCTCGAGCAGCCGCTCAAGGCGCTTTTCGAGATTGCCGGCGCCGCGATTGCCGCGATCGCCCTCGATCGACGAGATCGTCGAATAGATATGAGCGCCGCGCGCTTCGGCATGCGCCCGCGATTCGAGCACCAGGAACGCGCCGAGCGAGCCGCTGGTGATGCCCCCATCCTTGCGCGACCACAAGGGCTGCCAGTCGCCACGCGAATGCGAGCCGATCGCCTCGAACAGAAGAACCATGTCGAGACGTTCGGCCGAAAACGCGCCGCCAACCAGCGCATGCGAGGATTCGCCCGACTTGATGCGGTAGAACGCGGTCTCAACGGCGGAAATGCCGGCCGATTCCTCACCCATGAAGGTGCGCGAGGAGCCGGTGACCTTGTGGACGATCGAGATGTTGCCGGCGAGCAGGTTGGAGAGCTGCGCCAGGAAGAGCGTCGGACGGAGCTCGGTCGTAAGCTTCTCGTTCAAGAGAACTTCGCGGTCGTTGCGCTTCAGGCCTTCGTCGACGATCAGCGTGTCGACATTGATGTCGCGCTCGCCGCCGCCGGCTGCCACGATCATATCCATCGTGCCGCAGGCTTCGACATTATCCTTGAGACCGGCGTCGTCGAGCGCAAGACCCGCCGCGAACACGCCGATGCGCTGCCAGTTTTCCATCTGTCGTTGATCGCCGCGCTTGGCGATCTGCAGCGACCAATCCACTTCAGGCAGCGGATGGATCGGATAGGGCTTGAACTTCTCGGTCTCGACAACAGTCTTCGGCGCTTCGGCGGCATTGAGCAGCGCGATATGCGGCTCCTTGCCGACGCCCTGACAGGTTACGATACCGACGCCCGTGATGACGACATCATTCTGAGCCTTGCTCATCCATTCACTCCCTGCGCAGCGATTGCATCCATCAGGCCGATTTCACTGGCGCGTTTCTTGACGATGTCACCAAGCGGTATTTCGCTGAAAGGCATGGTGCGCAGCTTCAGCTGCGCATCGCAAACCTTCTTGCCGCCGCTGGTGATCTTGGCCTTGGTGACGGCGAAGCCCGAGCCGTCGTGCTCCAGAAACGCCTCGATATCGAGGACTGCCTCCGGCTCGACGAAGGTGCGCATCTTCGCGCCGTCGACCGACATCAGGAACGGCATGGCCGCGAAATCGGTCGCCGCCAGCACCAGCATGCCGGATGCCTGCGCCATGGTTTCAATGAGAAGCACGCCCGGGACAAGGGGCATGCCGGGAAAATGACCTTCGAACACCGGGCTCTTGGCCGGCACGACGGAGCGTGCCTTGAGTGTCTTGGTCTGAAGGTCGACCGCCTCGACGCGATCGATCATCTGGAAGTATTCCAGGAGCATCGGATCCTCCGGCCGCACAGGCAACATGCCGTCGGCTAGAGCGCCGTGCATCCGATTGGACGCACAAAGGACGCTCTATCATTTTTTAATCGACAGGACCGAGCCTTGCGAAAATCGGAGCCGATTTCGCAAAGCGCGACCCTGTGGGCCTACTTAGTAACAAAACCGCCCGGCCGCCATGGTGAATGGCGACAGGGCGGAGAAAAAAATTGTGCGTATCGATCAGGCCTTGGCGGCGCGCAGTTCGTCGATCTTGGCGCAGAGGTTCTTCAGAACGAAGTATTCCGACGTGGAAACCTTGCCCTCGTTGACTTCCTGCGTCCACTTCTCGAGCGGGATCTTGATGCCGAATTCCTTGTCGATGGCGAAAACGATATCGAGGAAGTCGAGGCTGTCGATACCGAGGTCGTCGATCGTATGGCTTTCCGGCGTGATCGTATCACGATCGATCTCGCTGGTTTCTGCAATGATGTCGGCAACTTTATCGAATGTAGCGGTCACGCCTGTACCTCTTGGAAATGATAGTTTTCCCCCTCATAGGCAAATCCATTTCAAAAGCCAATGCTTTCGTCCAGCCCGAGGCGCAATTTGCGCAGGCACTGTTGCTCAAACAGCATGCACCAAAAGACAGCCGGCAACCGTTTCCGCGACGTTTCGCCTCGCTCAGTTGGTAACAACAACCCGCGTATTGGCCAATCCCGCCTGCCGCGTCATGTCGAAAAACTGCGCCGCATTATTGGGATGAAGGCGAATGCATCCATGCGATGCCGGGCGGCCGAGACGCTTCAGATCGAAGGTCGCATGCACTGCATAGCCGCCATTGAAGAACACCGCATAGGGCATCGGCGCATCGTCATATTTCTTCGAGCGATGGTCACGCGACAGCCACTTGGCGCTCCAGGAACCGACAGGCGTCCTGTAACCGGAGCGCGCCGTCGAAACCTTCCAGCGATATTTGACGAAGCCGTTTTCGGTGACCGTCATGGTTTGCGAGCTGATGCTGATCTTCGCGATCAAGGTCGAGGCCTCGGCAGCAACGGCCGACAACTGCAGCAATACGATCGCCGCAGTTCCTGCAAGTATAGTTCTCATCGTCCCCTCGTTCATTCTGCATCAATACAGTCGAACAAGACTACGACGGGAGACGTTACATCCACTTAAGGAGCATGGTAATCAATATGATAACAGTATCGCGTCGATCTACAGAAGAAACAGGAAGATCACCAGCGTAACGAAGGCAAGAACCGAGCAGCTGGCATAGAAGACGGAGACCGCGCTCTCTATATCCTCGATGACGGCGGTCTCTCGTCCGCCGCCATTGATCATCGGCTCCATCACCACCACGCCGGAATAGACCCGCGGTCCCGCGAGCTGCACGTTGAGAGCGCCAGCCATCGCCGCTTCCGGGCGTCCTGAGTTCGGCGAGCGATGCATGCCGCCGTCGCGCATCGCGATCTTGAACGCCTCGCGGCAAGCATCGCCGCCGCGTCTCAACCAAGCACCCGCCGCGATCAGCGCGATCGACAGTCGCGCCGCCGGCCAGTTTGCGAGATCATCGAGCCGCGCCGACGCCCAGCCGAAATCCACATAGCGTTCCGACTTGTGGCCGATCATCGAATCCGCCGTGTTGAGCATCTTGTAGGCAAGCAGCCCAGGCAGGCCGAACACCAGATACCACAGCGCCGGCGCGACGACGCCGTCGGAGAAATTCTCCGCAAGGCTTTCGATTGCAGCCCGGCAGACAGCCGGCTCGTCCAGCGTTTCCGGATCGCGCCCGACAATCATCGACACGGCCTTCCGCCCACCATCGAGGCCACCCTGCCGAAGACCGGTGGCAACCGCCTCGACATGATCGGCAAGGCTCTTCTGCGCCAGGAACACCGTGACGCAGAGAACCTCGAGCAAGATGCCCGCAAGCCCGAATAGCGCGAAGAAGAGATGCAGCGCGACACCCGCGACGACGGCGATCAGAAGCAGCGCCGCGATGACCAGCATGCCGTTGCGGCGGCGGCTCTTGCCTGGCAGTTCGGTTCGGTTGAACAGCGTCTCCATCCGCGAGATCGCCTTGCCGAAGAGCACGATCGGATGCGGCAGCCGCGCCCACAGCACATCCGGATCGCCAACGATCCTGTCGAGCATCAAGGCAAGCACCAGCACGAGAAGATTCAGTTCAAAAATCATCGATTGAAGCTCAACAGGGCATCGGCGAGCCTGAGGTCGCCAGTGGTATCCGCGGTCACACCGAAGCGCAGCCAGGAAGGGGCATAGTCGAACTTGCGGACCAGAATGTGGTGCACGCACAGATGTGCCTGCAACGCATCCGCGGCCTCGTCTTCGACCAGCGAGAAAAGCGCGGTTCCGCCACGAATGCGAAGCCCGCCTTTGGTCAGAACCTCACGCATCGCCTCGCTACGCTCAGCGATCGCGCGCCGCAGCGGCCCGGTATCGGTGCGCAAAAGGGAAGCGGCGATCGACAGTGCAGGCCCGGAAACAGCCCAGGGGCCGAGCAGGCTCTCGAACCGATCGAGAAGCTCCCCCGCCGCAATGACGAAACCAAGCCGCAGCCCGGCAAGACCGAAGAACTTGCCGAAGGAGCGAAAGACGATGAGATTGGCGTGATCCGCGACATCGCCGGCAACGCTGGCCTCGGGAACCGTATCGCCGAACGCTTCATCGACCACGAAAAGCCCTCCCCGCGCCGCCAACCGACGCGCAAGACTAAGGAGCGCCTTGGGCCCGTAGATTCGGCCATCGGGATTATTGGGATTGACGATGACGACAAGCGCGTGATGGTCGCCGACCTCTTCGATCCCATCAAGCCGATCGACATCGACACCCGCCATCAGGAAGGCACGCTCATATTCACCGTAGGTAGGCCCGAGAACCGCGACCCGCCCACCCGCCGCAATCAAGCGCGGCAGAAGCTGAATAACGGATTGGGTGCCGGGCACCGGCAACGGCAGGCTGACGCCGCTCCCGTAATAATCCCGCGCCGCTTCGCGCGCCTCGTGGACGAGATGCTGATCCGGCAGTCGGTGCCAGGCGCGCATAGGAATCTCAGGCAGGACGGCCGGAAACGGGCTGATGCCGGTGGAAAGGTCGAGCCAATCCTCGGGCTTGCCGCCATAAAGTGCCGCGGCGGCCGTTATGCCGCCGCCATGGATGATCGGGGCATTCATCGTGTCGGTCCACCCGCGCTACCCGAGGCCTGCCCGCTCACCTGAGCCGCCACATCGATCAGGTGCATGTACGACCCGGCCACCTGCCAGCGCTGCAGGCCGGCCGTGCCAAGATCGTTGTTCAATGCGTCGGTCACCTTGAAAAGCCGGTCCGCCTCGCCTTCCGAAACCACCGACGAATAGTGAAACTCGTGCGCCGTCATCGGCTGCGTGAAGAACGAGCCGTTGATGGGATAGACCCGCCGATAGCCGAGATGGCGCCTGCGCTCCTCATAGCTGGTGACCAGCGGCAGAAGCCCGAGCATCTCGTGGCGTTCGCCGCTAGCATCCACCAGCCCGTCGCCCATCACCATGTAGCCGCCGCACTCCCCGTAGATCCGCACCCCACCTTCGGCCGCCTGGCGCATGCTCTCGCGAAAGGTCGACGCGGCGGCAATGCGTCCGGCGTGCAGTTCCGGGTAGCCGCCCGGGAGATAGATGGCGTCGGCGGTCCGCTCCGGCTGCTCGTCGGCAAGCGGCGAGAAAAACGAGATATCAGCGCCGCGGCGCCGCCAGCCGAGCAGCATGTGCTCGTAGCAGAAGGCGAAGGCGATATCGCGCGCCACCGCGATCCGGCTGCCAAGCGGCGGCAGGCGATCGATGTTGGCGGTCGAGGGGCGTGCGAAACCCTGTCTGGCGACACGCATCAGGAAATCGAAATTGCAGTTCTGCGAGACCGCCTGCGCCGCATGTTCGACGAACTTTTCCAGCGCCTCATGCTCGCCGGCCTGCACCAGACCGAGATGCCGCTCCGGCAGCGCGATCTCGGCGTCCCGGCGCACGACTGCAATCACAGGCATGCGGCTAGCCTCGAGCGCCTGGCGCAGCATCATCTCATGCCGATCGCCGCCCACCTTGTTCAAGATGACGCCGGCGATACGGACATCGGCGCGAAAGCCGGCAAAGCCGGCCACGAGTGCGGCGACGGATTGCGACATATGCGAAGCGTCGACTACCAGCACGACGGAAAGACCCAGCATCGCCGCCAGATCCGCCGCCGTCCCCTTGCCGTCGGCCGCGCCGTCGAAGAGGCCCATCATCGCCTCGATGACAAGCAGCCGATCGCCTGAGCGATGCAGCGTCGCGTTGGCGGCAATCAGCTCGGGGCGCATCGCCCAGGGATCGAAATTGAGGCAGGCGACGCCGCTCGCCGCAGCATGGAAGGCTGGATCGATATAGTCAGGCCCCGCCTTGCCAGGCGCGACCTCCACCCCGCGCTTGCGAAGCGCCCTTAGGAGCCCAAGCGTCACCGTCGTCTTTCCCGACCCGGAGGACGGGGCTGCAATCAACAGACCACTCATTCCGTCTCCTTACTGCCGGACCTCCGGAACGGATCGGGATGCAACCGTCGTCCGGCCAGCGCACCCAGCCAATCGAGAGAACCACGCAACCGCACCACCTCGCCGACCACAACGATCGCCGGCGGCTCGATGCCTGACGTCAGCGCCGCGGCCGGTGCCTCGCCGAGCGTTGTTTCCAGCACCTGCTGCGCGCTCGTCGACGCGTTACAGACGAAGGCGACAGGCTCATCGCGCGAGCGCCCCGCGGCAATCAGGTTGGCACTGATCTCGGCAATATGCTTCATCGCCATATACATGACGATGACGGGCGATCCCTTGCCTATAGCATCCCAGTTTATCGCGTCCGGCACCAGCCCCGATGAATTGTGGCCGGTCAAAAACGTCACCGCATGATTGATGTCGCGGTGGGTCGCGGGGATACCCGCATAGGCAAGCCCGCCGATCCCCGCCGAGATGCCCGGCACGATGCGAAACGGCACGTTGTATTCGACCAGCGTCAGCGCCTCTTCGCCGCCACGCCCGAAGACGAATGGATCGCCGCCCTTCAGCCTTAGAACGCGATTTCCCGCCTGCGCGAGCTCGACGAGGCGAAGCGAGATATCGCGCTGTTTGGCGGACGGCTTGCCACCGCGCTTGCCCGCATATTCGAGAACGGCGCCCGGCCGCGCCAGCTTCAGGCATTCGGCATCGACCAACGCGTCGTGCACGATGACATCGGCCTCCATCAGCCCCTTGACGGCAAGCAGCGTCAAAAGGCCCGGATCGCCTGGCCCCGCGCCCACGAGCCAGACACTGCCGGAATCCATCGCCGGGAGATGAGAAAGTACCGTTTCGATCATGACGATGATCTATGCCC
This sequence comes from Rhizobium sp. FG113, assembly GCF_057809895.1. Classification (NCBI taxonomy): domain Bacteria; kingdom Pseudomonadati; phylum Pseudomonadota; class Alphaproteobacteria; order Hyphomicrobiales; family Rhizobiaceae; genus Rhizobium; species Rhizobium sp. FG113. Next base: position 195,565 of record NZ_JBMDKV010000010.1, read on the forward strand.
GGCGGACCACGACGTCAACGCCGCAAACGCGGCGAAAACGCAGGTCACGATCACGCCGATTGCAGCGCCCAAAGCGGACTCAAAATATGAGAATATCGGCGCAAGCGGCTGAATGGATTCGCCAATGCGCTTGCGCCGAAATACCGATGATGATTGCCGACTAAGCGTTGAGCAACGTGTCGCGGATCAGGTCGATGACTTCTTGCGACTGAATACCGGTGCAGGCGATCTGGCTCGGCAGGCCGTCCCAATCGCCCGGCGGGAAACGACGGCCGTCCTGCTTGATGATCGTCTGGCCATCGGCGATACCGCCGCACACGACGCGCATGGCCCCTGAGATCGTCGTAAACAGCTCCGGCGCCACGACATAGACGCAGGCGCAGCTGTCATGCACCATCATCCCGTCCTCGACGGCATGCTTGTAGAAATCGATGTAGAACTGCGAGAGCTTGTCGAGCAGCTGCACGGCCTTGTCGCCCTTGGCGGCCATCTCGCCGAGATAGCCACGGCTCATCGTGGTGATCGCGGTGACATCGAGACCGATGACGACAACCTGCCACGGCGCGGTGAGCACGATATCGGCGGCTTCTGGGTCGCCATGGATATTGGCTTCGGCCACGGGCGTCACATTGCCAGGCACATAGAAATTGCCGCCCATGATGACGACCTGCTTCACCAGCCCGGCAATGTCAGGGTCTTCCTTCAGCGCCAGAGCAAGGTTGGTCATGCGCCCGACGGCCACCAGCGTCACCTCACCCGGATTGGCGCGCACGGTGTCGATGATGAACTTGTAGGCCGGACGCGGATCGAGCGGCACATCGACCACCTCGGGAACGTTGATGTTGCCGAGCCCGTCATCGCCGTGCACGAAGGTCGGCCACGCGCCTTCCTTGCGTGACGGATCGATCGTGACACTGGCACCCTTGGCGACGGGTGCTGGAATGTTCCATTCGCGCTTGAGGAACAGCGCATTGCGCGTCGTCGTCTCGATCGAGGCGTTGCCGAACACGGTCGTGATGCCGATCAGATCGATGTCGGCATGACGGTGCAGGAAAAGCAGCGCCATCGCATCGTCAACACCCGGATCCGTATCGTAAATCACCTTATGCATAATCGTCCCTCTTGCATGTTCTCATGTCATGGATTGGCAGCCGCGCGACAGAAGCGCTGCGGCTGCATCGGCGGTCACCATAGCGAGCGCTATTCTTTGCGCAACAGGGTGCATGCGATCGCGACCGTCGCATGTGCAGATTTGATTTTCGGCAGCACAAGCTCGGCATCGGGCCCGATCGCCGCAAGTGCGGCGGATTCCGCAACGCCATGACAACCCACCCGCGCGAAGACGACATCGGAAGGGTTCTTGATCCTCGGCGTCTCCCTCTCCAGCGTTTCTGCATCGAAGAATGCCGAGGGAACGGCAAGGCGCGCGGCGACCAACACCATTGCCGGCTCGTCGCGGCGGGAATCGATCGAAGCCAGCCCGGCGACCTGACCGGGCTCGATACCCGCCATCTCCAAAGCCGAAGCGACCAACGCCATGACCTCTTCAGGCGCGGTGCCCCGCTCGCAGCCGAGGCCGAGGCCGAGCACGTAGCGGCGGGTGGTATCGAAGGAGAGTGCGATCATGCGATGGAAAAGCCGGTTGCCTGTATTGCGCAAGCCATTGCAGCCCTAGCCGGTAAATGCAACAAGCGCGCCAACACAGTGCATTCGCAGTCCCACAGGTTCCTCCATTGTACGACCTTGCCCCTCACCTCATCCTTCTCCTTGCCGCTGCAGCCTTCTTTGCCGGTTTCGTCGATGCCATCGCCGGCGGCGGCGGTCTCATCACCGTTCCGGCGATGCTGATCGCGGGCATTCCGCCGCTGCAGACACTGGGCACCAACAAGGTGCAATCCCTGTTCGGCGCCGGATCGGCAACGATCGCCTATGCGCGCAAGGGACACGTCAATCTGCGTAAACAGCTGCCGATGGCGCTAATGGCGGTCATGGGCGGCGCGCTTGGCGCGGCGCTGGCGACCATCGTGCCCGGCGACGTGCTGCGTGCCATCATGCCGGTGCTACTCGTGGTCATCGCGCTCTATTTCGCGCTGAAACCCAATCTCGATGATGTCGACAAGCATCGCCGCGTCACGCCCTTCGTTTTCGGGCTGACACTCGTGCCTATCATCGGCTTCTACGATGGCGTGTTCGGCCCCGGCACCGGCTCGTTCTTCATGCTCGGCTTCGTCTCGCTCGCAGGCTTCGGCATGCTGAAGGCGACCGCCCACACCAAGCTCCTGAACTTCGGCTCGAACCTCGGCGCCCTCATCGTCTTCGCCTCCTTCGGCGCAACGCTCTGGAAACTCGGCCTGATGATGGGCGTCTGTCAGTTTCTCGGCGCGCAGCTGGGCTCGCGGCTCGCCATGCGCATCGGCGCGAAACTGATCAAGCCACTGCTCGTCATCGTCTGCATCGCGTTCACGATAAAGCTCTTGTCCGACCCAGCCAATCCGCTGCGCGTCTGGCTGGGGCTCTGAACCTCAAAACAGCGCGAGAAGCAACGCTCCGCCGGCGATCAGACTGACGCCGAGCCAGTTCATCATGTTGAGCTTCTCGCCGAGGAAGACGACGCCGAAGATGGCGACGAGCACGATCGACAGCTTGTCGATCGGGGCAACGCGTGCGGCATCGCCGATCTTCAAGGCACGGAAATAAGCAAGCCAAGACGCGCCCGTCGCAGCGCCAGAAAGGCACAGAAACAACCAGGTCTTCGACGAGATGCTGGAGAACGGCTGCCATTGCCCGCTCGCCAGCACGATGGCGCTGATGATGACAAGAATGACGACGGTGCGGATCAACGTCGCGAAATCGGAATTGACGCCCGCCACGCCGATCTTCGCGAAGATCGCCGTCAGCGCCGCGAAAGAGGCGGACAAGACCGCCCAGAAAACCCAACTCTGCGTCATCAGAACTCCACGCCCGCCTGCCCCTTGATGCCCGAGCGGAACGGATGCTTGATCAGTTCCATCTCCGTCACCAGATCGGCAATCTCGATCAGCTCATCCTTGGCATTGCGCCCGGTGAGAACGACGTGAGTCATATAGGGCTTTTCCGTCTTCAGGAACTCGATAACCTCGTTGATATCAATGTAGTCGTAGCGCAGCGCGATGTTGATCTCGTCGAGCAACACCATCGAGTTCCGCTCGTCGCGGATCAGCTCTTTTGCCTTCTCCCAGGCAGCACCGGCGGCCGCCACGTCACGGGCGCGATCCTGCGTTTCCCAGGTAAAGCCCTCGCCCATCGTGTGGAACTGGCAGACATCGGAGAAATGCTTTTCGATAAGGTCGCGCTCGCCCGTCCACATCGCACCCTTGATGAACTGCACGACAGCGGACGGCTTGCCATGCGCGATATGGCGGAAGATCATCCCGAAGGCCGAGGACGACTTGCCCTTGCCCTTGCCCGTGTGAACGATGATCAGGCCCTTCTCGCCCGTCTTCGTCGCCATGATCTTGTCGCGCGCGGCCTTCTTCTTGGCCATCTTCTCGCTGTGACGCGCGTCGTCGTGGCCAGTGGCCTCCGTCGTGGTCTCGGTGGTTTCCTCAGTCATGTCAAACTTCCCCGGATGCAATCTTCAATCGGTCGGCGGTGTCTGCACCGCCTGATCTGTCGTGTGTATTGTTTGTGGCAGCAGATCGAACTGCGCCGAATTGCTGCGCGGCGTCCAAAGCCGTCTCTCGATCGCCTCCAGCAGCCGTTCTCTCATTTCCTCGTAGGCGTGCGGGTTCTTCTCGATCATGAAATCGCGCACGCGCTGATCGACCACGAAGGCCTGGTAGACCGCTTCGAAATGATGGTTGCCGACAGCACCTGTCGTCGCAGCAAATGCGAAGAGGTAATCAACCGTGGCGGCGATCTCGAAGGCGCCCTTGTAGCCATGGCGCATGACGCCATCGATCCACTTCGGATTGACGACGCGGCCGCGCACCACGCGGGCGATCTCTTCTTCCAGCGAACGGATGACCGGCTTCTCCGGCATGGAGTGATCATTGTGATAGATCGACGGCCGCGCACCACCGAGCGTCTCCGCTGCCGCCGCCATGCCGCCTTCAAACTGGTAGTAGTCGTCGCTGTCGAGCAGGTCATGCTCGCGATTGTCCTGGTTCTGCACGACAGCCTGGATGGAGCGCAGCCGCTCCTCGAACACGCCGCGCTCGGCCCGGCCCTCTTCGCCGGCGCCGTAAGCATAGCTGCCCCAGACCAGATAGGCCTCCGCCAGATCGGCGCGCCGCTCCCAGCCCTTCTCATCGATCAGCGCCTGCAGCCCGGCGCCATAAGCCCCAGGCTTCGACCCGAAAATCCGATACCCCGCCCGGCGTCTAGCCTGCGCCGCATCGAGCCCAGCCTCCTCAAGCCGCGCCGCCTCACCCCGCATGCGTGCTACAATCGGATTGTCTTGCTCGTCTTCATCCAGCGCGCCAACGGCCCGGATCGCCTTGTCGAACAGCGCGATCTGCTCCGGAAAGGCATCGCGGAAGAAGCCTGAAATACGCAACGTCACATCCACGCGCGGCCGCCTCAGCATTGCCTGCGGAATGATCTCGTAGCCGGTGACACGCCGCGAGGTCATGTCCCAGACCGGCTTGACGCCGATCAGCGCCAGCGCCTGAGCGATATCGTCGCCGCCGGTGCGCATGTTCGACGTACCCCAGGCCGTCAACCCAAAAGACACCGGCCATTCGCCGTGATCCTGCACATAGCGGCGCACCAGAAGCTCGGCCGATTTCTTGCCCAGCTCATAGGCCGCCGGCGTCGGCACAGCGCGGCTGTCCACGGAGTAAAAATTCCGCCCCGTCGGCAAAACATCCGGCCGCCCCCGCGTCGGCGCGCCCGAGGGACCCGGAGGCACGAAGCGGCCGTCGAGGCCACGGAGCAGCCCTTCGATCTCGGCATCGCCACAGGCGAGGATGGCGGGTTTCAGGCGGGTTTCGATCTCGTCGAGGACGGCACGGGTGGCAAGCCATTGGTGCGGGCATGGCAGTTCGCCGGACACGAATTTGGCGGCCAGCAGCTCGATACGCTCGACGGTGTCACCTTGTGTGCGCCAGGGGTCGGACGAGGCGTCCGCTAGGATCTCGGGGCGTGGCCCGATCCATGCGGCGGCCATGTCGCAGTCGAGAGGGTCGAAGGAAGCGCCGCCGGGTGGGTTACCCCCCTCTGCCCTGCCGGGCATCTCCCCCACAGGTGGGGAGATTGGCTGGGCGCGGCCGCTCGCTCCACGCTCATTGTTTGGCTGGGAGCAAGCCGCGAGTCGATCTCCCCCCTTGTGGGGGAGATGTCCGGCAGGACAGAGGGGGGTACCCCACCCGCCAAGCTCCCCAAGACATCGCCAACACGCCCAAAAACATCCCCAGCAATCGCCCGCTGCAAGCTCCGGTCACCACCCTCGCCCAGCCCGCGCGGCACCCGCGCCAACGCAACCGTCAGATCCGTCAGCAACCGCCCTTCCGGCGACACCCCAAACACATGCAGCCCATCCCGGATCTGCATCTCCTTGAGATCGCACAGATAGGCATCAAGCTTCTTCAGCGCCTCGCTCTCGCTCTCCCCCTTTGATATCCCCGCATCCTGATCGAGCCCGATATCGGCGACCAGCTCGAGGATCTGCTTCCCCAGCAACCGGATGCGACGCGGATCGCCGCCCGACGCCTCGTAATATTCGTCGACCAGCGCTTCGAGATCCTTCAGCGGCCCGTAGCTCTCGGCCCGCGTCAAAGGCGGCGTCAGGTGGTCGATGATCACGGCGGCGGTGCGGCGCTTGGCCTGCGTTCCCTCGCCGGGATCGTTGACGATGAAGGGATAGAGATGCGGCAGCGGCCCAAGGATCGCCTCCGGATAGCAGCTCTCCGACAGCGCCAGCGCCTTGCCCGGCAGCCATTCGAGATTGCCGTGTTTACTCATGTGGATCACCGCATGCGCATCGAACTGATGGCGGAGAAACGCATAGAAGGCCAGATAGCCGTGCGGCGGCACGAGATCCGGCGAATGATAGCTTTCCTTCGGATCGATATTGTAGCCACGCGCCGGCTGGATGCCGACAAGGACCTCGCCGAAGCGCGTGAACGGCAGCGCAAACGCGCCGTCCACGACATAGGGATCGGCCTCCGGCTCGCCCCAGCGCGCGTTGATCTCCGCTTGAATCTTTTTCGGAAGAGTTGCGAGGAAATCCTTGTAACGACTCACGGAAAGCGTCTCGCGGATGATCTTCCCATCACGCCCGGAATTGGTCGGCCCATCCATGATATAACGCATCAGCGCATCGCCATCCTCGGGGATGTCAGCGACCGGATAACCGGCCCTGCGCATTGCCTGTAGCACCTCGATCGTGCCCGCAGGCGTATCCAGCCCGACGCCATTTCCGAGCCTGCCGTCGCGGTTCGGATAGTTCGCCATCACAAGCGCCACCCGCCGCTCGGCCGGCTTCGCATGCCGCAGCCGCGCCCAGTTGGCAGCCAGCCGCGCCGTGTAAGCCATCCGCCCCGCATCCGGCTCGCTGGCAACGATATTGGCCTCGACCAACGCATCATAGCGCGCTGCCGATTTGAACGAGACGGCGCGGGAAAGAACGCGGCCATCGACCTCGGGCAACGCCACGTTCATCCCGAGATCACGCGCCGACAGCCCTTGCGAGGAGTTCTCCCATGCTTCCTTCGAGGAGGCGGAAAAGATCGCCTGCAGCACGACGGCGTCACTTGCTTCCAGTACCGTCGGCTGCCGCTCCGCACCCGGCGCCGAGACGGCAAAGCCTGTCGTGTTGATGACGACATCGGGCTTGGTGGCCGCGAAGACGCTTTCGAGGATGCCTTTGGACACGGGGTCCTTGAGGCTGTAGGCGAAGACCGGCAGCGGCCGGATGCCTTGGGCGATCAGGGCTTCGATCAGCGCCTCGACGGGGCGGGTTTCGCCGCTTTGCACGAGGGCGCGGTAGAAGGAGATGGCGATGGTGGGGCGGTCTGCAGTCGCAGGTGTCTCGCCCGCGATACCCCCCTCTGCCCTGCCGGGCATCTCCCCCACAGGTGGGGAGATTGGCTGG